>JAYVGC010000150.1:0-16590 GCA_043772535.1 Flavobacterium sp.
TTGAATTGTAGGTCCATCGGCTAACGGATCGGAGAAAGGTAAACCAATTTCGATTAAATCGACACCACTATTTTCAAGATCTTGAATAATTTTTACGGTGTCATGAAGCGCAGGAAAGCCTGCCGAAAAGTAAATTGATAAAATTTTTTTTGGTTCTTGTAGTTTTGATATAATTCTGTTCATTTTTTTTATTTTAAAACTGTATTTCAATTTGTACACTATTTGTATCAGTAAATAAAATTACGCACTTGTTAAATGAGCACAGTAGGCAAATATATTTTTATTCAAAAACATTTTAGAAAGTATAGTTGCCAACGAATATTTAATGTTTTATGACTAGTTATTTTTTATAAACTAAAATAATCTATGTAAGTATTTAAATCTTTATCTCCACGTCCCGAGAGATTTATTACAACAATATCTGTTGGTTTAAACTTCATTTCGTCAAGAACTGCAAAGGCGTGAGCGGTTTCAATTGCGGGAATTATGCCTTCAGTTTTTGATAATTTTATGCCCCAGTCCATAGCATCAGCATCAGTTATTGCAATAAAATGTGCTCGTTTCGTTTCAAACAAATTGGCATGCATTGGGCCAACTCCGGGGTAGTCTAATCCTGCTGAAATAGAATAAGGTTCGGTTATTTGGCCATCGGGTGATTGCATTAAAAGGGTTTTACTACCGTGAATAATACCTACTTTACCAAGAAACGAAGTCGCGGCACTTTCGCCCGAACTAACTCCTTTTCCGGCGGCTTCTACAGCTATAATTTTTACTTCGTTATTATCTAAAAAATGATAAAACGTTCCTGCAGCATTACTGCCGCCACCCACGCACGCAATAACGTAATCTGGGTTTTCACGACCTTCTTTTTCAAGTAACTGTACCTTAATTTCTTGTGAAATTATTGCCTGAAAACGAGCTACCATATCTGGATAGGGATGTGGTCCAACTACCGATCCGATTATATAATAAGTATCCACAGGATTGTTTATCCAATCGCGCATGGCTTCGTTAGTTGCGTCTTTTAAGGTTTTTGATCCTGATGTTGCTGGGCGAACTTCGGCTCCAAGCATTTTCATACGTGCAACATTAGGTGCTTGGCGTTTTATGTCAACTTCACCCATGTAAATCACACATTCCAAACCCATTAGCGCTGCAACTGTTGCTGTTGCTACGCCGTGTTGTCCCGCTCCCGTTTCGGCAATAATTCGTTTTTTACCTAGCTTTTTGGCTACTAATATTTGTCCAACCGTATTGTTGACTTTGTGTGCGCCTGTATGACACAGATCTTCGCGTTTTAAGTAAATTTTTGTGTTGTATTCTTTTGATAATCGCTCTGCAAAATAGAGTGGAGTAGGGCGTCCTACAAAGTCTTTAAGCAAGGCGTCAAGTTCTTTTTGAAAGGAGGGCTCGGCGGTTATTGTTAGATAGTTTTGTCTTAAATGCTCTATATTTGGGTAAAGCATTTCGGGAATGTAAGCACCGCCAAATTGTCCATAATAACCATTTTTGTTTACGTTGTAGCTCATTTTTTTTAGTTTAAAAGTTCAATTTTATTTAAAAGTTCGCAGTTTTTTAATCCTGGTTGCAATTCAAACTTACTATTTATATCAATTGCATATATAGGCAAATTTAGTTGTTTTATTTTAGCAATTTCTTCAATACCTATACCACCACTCAAAAATAGTGGCTTTTCTGATTTATATTTTTTTAAAATATTCCAATCAAATGCATATCCGTTTCCACCATGTAACTTTCCTTTTGTATCAAAAAGAAAATAATCGCAAACGGTTTCATATTTTTCTAATTCTTTAAAATTGAAGTCGTCATCTACCGAAAAAACTTTTATGATTTCAACATCATTTATTTGTAAGTTTTTACATAATTCAGGCAATTCATTTCCGTGCAATTGTACCAAATCTAAATGGTATTTTTTGATTTTTGTAATGATATTTTCTTCAGTTTCATTTACAAAAACGCCTACTTTTTTAATTGAATTTGAAATATTGGGTAGTATCCCATCAAAATATCGTGTTGATTTTTCATAAAAAATAAATCCTAAATAATCGGGTTGCAGGTGGCTTACTTCCACTATATTATTAGTATATTTCATCCCGCAAATTTTAATTTTTATCTTTCTTTCTTTTAATAAAATCGGGTTCAAAGAAGATTTTAATGTATTTTTACTATCCATTTTGAGTTTTTTATGTGGTTACGACTATATTGCTGCAATAAATGATTTAGCACTTGCGCCAGCATTATCGGTTTTCATGAATTTTTCGCCAATTAAAAATCCTTTATAACCAATTTGTTGCAATTCTTTGATGGCTGCGACCAAACTTATACCACTTTCCGAAATTTTAACGAATTCGTTTGGAATTAATGCTGCTAATTGTTTGCTATAATCCAAGCTAACTTCAAAAGTTTTTAGATTTCGGTTGTTTACCCCAATCATGTTAAGGCTTGGCATTACTGATTTTTCCAGTTCTGCTTGATTATGAACTTCTAGTAAAACCTCTAGTTCTAAACTTTGTGCAAATTGTGATAATTGCATAATTTTGGCTCGAGTTAAAACTGCTGCAATCAACAATATAACGTCGGCTCCATAGGCCTTTGCTTCTAAAATTTGATATTCGTCAATTATAAATTCTTTACGGATTATGGGTAGTTTTACAGTTGCTCTCGCTAAAATTAAATCGTCTAATGAACCGCCAAAATATTTTCCATCTGTTAAAACCGAAATGCCGCAAGCACCAGCCTTTTCGTAGCCTTGTACTACTTCTTCAACTGTAAAGTTGTAATTTATTTCTGCTTTGGATGGTGAGCGTCGTTTGTGCTCAGCAATAATTCCGGTTGCACTATTTCGTAAATTTGTACTTAATGAGATGGTTTTTTTACAAAATAGCACTGAATTTTCGAGTTGACTAACCGGAATTATTGATTTTTTGAGAAGCACCTCTCTTTTTTTATCGATTATAATTTTGTCTAAAATATTCATTTTTTATTGATTTTAATTGCAAACCGCAGTGTATTGTTACTTTGATAATTCTTGTAGTATTGTCATTTTTTTTAATGCCATGCCGCTTTCTAAACTTTGTTTTGCTTTTGCAAAGCCATCTAAAACCGAGCAATTTTCGATTGTTGCTATTGCCATTGCTGCATTTGCATAGACCACATTATTTTGTGACGGTGTTCCTTTACCAGAAATAATTTCATAAAATAATTTTGCAGCAAGTTCAATCGTTGTTCCGCCTTGTATATCGGTTAAATTAATTTTAGAAACATTAAAATCTTGTGGTTTAATAATTGATTCTGTAAATTTAGAAATTATCTTTGTTTCATCGGTTAATGAAATTTCGTCAAAACCATCTAAGCCGTGCAAAATGCAAAAATTAGTAGTTGTATTTTGAAATGCATAACTGTACATTCGGGCAAGTTCTAAACTAAATACGCCAACCAATTGGTTTTTTGGAAAAGAAGGGTTGACAAGCGGACCTAAAATATTAAAAAACGTTTTTACGCCCAATTCTTTTCTAATTGTACCTACATTTTTCATTGCAGGGTGAAAAAGTGGTGCGTGAAGTATAGAAATATTTGCCTTATCGATACTTTTTTGGAGAAAATCAGCATCGTTACTTAATTTTATTCCTAGACTTTCTATTACATTTGATGACCCTGAAATAGAAGAAACACCATAATTTCCATGCTTTGCCACTTTAATACCAGCACCTGCAACAACGAACGCTGCTAGTGTTGAAATATTAAAAGTGTCTTTTCCGTCGCCACCTGTACCGCATAGATCGATAGTGTTGTAGTGCGAAAAATCAACGGGAATACAAAGTTCGAGTAAAGCCTCGCGAAAACCTGTAAGTTCGTCGATTGTAATGTTTCGCATCATAAAAATAGTCATAAAGCTTGCTATTTGATTAGCATTGTACTGATTTGACGAAATGGCAACCAAGACCGATTTGGCTTCCGATTTTGAAAGCGTTTCGTGATTGATAAGTCTGTTAAGTATTTGTTTCATTTTATGTTATGCTTCTAAATTTTTATTTTTTTGTTACAAATAGTGCGCTGTTACCTTTTTTTATGTTTATAATAGTATAGTATCGGGCAACTATTATTTCAACCAATTTTCTAAAATTTTTTTTCCGTTTGGCGTTAAAACACTTTCGGGGTGAAATTGTACACCTTTAACATCAAGGGTTTTATGACGAATGGACATAATTTGACCATTTATATCGGTTGATGTTATTTCGAGGTCAGATGGAAAATCGCTGTTTGCAATTACCCACGAATGATAGCGACCTACTTCAAATTGAGTGCCTAAGCCTTCAAAAAGTGATTCGTTGGTAACAGAAACTGTAATGGTTGTTGCTACGCCATGATACACTTTTTCAAGATTCACAAGGCTTCCTCCAAATACTTCGCCTATTGCTTGTTGACCTAAACAAATTCCTAATATTGGTTTTGTTGTGGCATATTTTTTTATTACCGCTTTTAGTAGTCCTGCTTCATCAGGAACTCCTGGACCTGGCGAAAGTAAAATTTTGTCAAAATTTTGAAGTTCATCAAGATCAAATTCGTCGTTGCGGAGAACGGTCACTTTGGCTTGCAAATCTTCAAGGTAATGTACTAAATTATAGGTAAAACTGTCGTAATTATCAATGACTACTATATTTTTCATTTTTTTGAGTTTTAGTAATAGGTTACAATTTAGGGTACTAATTAAATGTTTTCTGCAATGTCTAATGCTTTATCAAGTGCGGCAAGTTTATGAAAAACTTCATTTAGTTCGTTTTTTTCGTCAGAGCTTTCTACAATGCCTGCTCCAGCTTGATAATGCAATGTGTGATTTTTACTTAAAAAAGTACGAATCATGATGGCATGATTAAAATTTCCGTCAAAATCCATGAAGCCAATTGCACCGCCATAAAAGCCTCGATTTGTTGTTTCTATTTCGTTAATAAGTTGTAATGCTTTGTGTTTTGGTGCTCCAGTTAGCGTTCCTGCGGGAAATGTATCAGCTACAACTTGCATTGTTTTTGCTTTTGGGTGTAATAAACTGCTTACTTTTGATACGAGGTGAATTACATGTGAAAAAAATTGAACTTCGCGATATTTTTCGACTGTAACTGCATTTCCGTTACGACTTAAATCGTTGCGTGCTAAGTCAACAAGCATAACATGTTCGCTATTTTCTTTGCTATCTTCAGATAATTTTTTGGCTAAAAGTGAGTCTTCTTCGTCGTTTCCTGTTCGTCGAAAAGTACCTGCAATGGGGTGAATTTCGGCTTTTTTGTTTTGTACAACCAATTGTGCTTCGGGCGATGAACCAAAGAGTTTAAAGTTTCCGTAATCAAAATAAAATAAATAAGGTGACGGATTGATGCTCCGTAAAGCACGATATACATTAAATTCGTCGCCTTTAAATTGCTGTGAAAAACGCCTTGAAAAAACAATTTGAAAAACGTTGCCACGTTTGCAGTGTTTTTTTCCTAAGGTTATATTTTTAACAAATTCGGCATCGCTGCAGTTGGATGTTTTTTGACCTTCTTTTTGAAATGAGTAAGATGCAAAATTTTTAGATTGTAGTAATTGAATTATTTCGTCTACATTATTTTTATCATCTACGGAATTGCAAAAAACAAAAGCTTCGTTTTTAAAATGATTGATTGCGATGATGTTTTGAAATACTGAATATTGAATATCGGGTAAGCTGTAGGAATTTGATTTTGGTGTTATTTCGGTTTTTTCAAAATAGCGAACCGCATCATAATTAATGTAGCCAAAAAGTCCGTTTGATATAAATTTAAAATCGAGATTATCGGACTGAAATTGCGAGGCAAATGTTTCTATTTCGTGCGCTACATTTGTTGTTGATGCAATTGCTATTGTTTGTATAGTGTGATCGGGAAATGATTTAAAAATAATTTCGTTTTCGACTTTTATGGTTGCTATTGGGTTGCAGCAAATATAAGAAAAACTATTATTATTGCCATGATAATCAGAACTTTCGAGTAAAAGACTGTTCGGAAATTTATCGCGTAATTTTAGGTAAATACTGACGGGTGTGATTGTGTCGGAAAGTATTTGTTTGTAATTAGTTTTGAGTTTAAATTGTTTCAATTGTTTTTATTTTTTAGGTCTTTTATTAAATGGGGTGGGGTTATGCACAAAAAAAAGGCTTGTCGTGATTGACAAGCCTTTAACTATTTAGTTTTTAATATATACTAACAGCGGACTATTTCACGACGTTTGACGTAAATTGTTCCACCACCAAGTATTATTTAGAATATGTTTCATTATATTAAGTTCTTGTGCAAATGTAGGAAATAATTTTAATGTTTTGAAATAGATTTGCTAAATTTTTCTTAAAAAAATATTTTGTGATTGTTGGGTTGCGAAAGGGATAGGAGCGGTATCCTTTTATTTTTTCTTTTAAAAAAATAAAAGATTTAGCGGATAGCCCGACGGCTTTTTTGCCGATTCGCCCAAATAAAAAAAAATCCCAACACGTTGCTGGGATTTTTAGGTATGATTTTCGTGATTTAAAATTGTAAGACTACTGCTAAATCAAAGTTATCGCTGATGGTTTTGTCGCCAAGATTTGAAAAGAATGAACCTGAACCATATTTGATATCATATTTTGTTCGATCTACAATAAGTGTAGTTTTTGCTGTGTTATTTGCTACATTTAAATCGAAAGTTACCGGGTTGGTACTTGCTTTAATTGTTAAATCGGCTGTAATAATGTATACTCCGTTGCCTTTATCGCCTATTGTTTTGAATACGAGTTTAGCTGTTGGATATTTTGCGGTGCCAAAAAAATCATCCGCTTTTAAGTGCCCTTCTAAATCTTCTTTGCCTTTTCCTGTCTTTAAATCGGTTACAATTATTTTTGACATGTCTACGACGAAGTTGCCACCGATAAGTTTTTTTGATTTAAAAAGAAGTGTACCTTCTTTAATGTCAATTGTGCCTGAGTGTTGGCCTGTTACTTTTTTACCTACCCATGTAATGGTGCTTGTTGCGGGATTCACTTTTGTGGTTTGGGCATTTGCCATTGTTGCAATTAATACTAGAAGTGCAACTGTAATTGTTTTTAATTTTTTCATGGTGTTTTGATTTTAAAATATTGTTAATTAAATAGTTATAAATAAGTCTTGTGCTGGTTTGCGAACTTTTAGGTAATGTTGTGTTGCATCGTCGTCATGACGATATCCTATTGGAACTGCTAAAACTGCGTTTAAACCTAATGCATTGAGTCCTAAAATTTCGTTGTATTTTTCGGGTATAAATCCTTCCATTGGTGTTGCGTCTATTTTAAGTTCGGCGCATGCATTTAGCAAATTATTCATTGCTAGATATGTTTGTTTTGCTGTCCATGAATTTCTTTTTTCAAGAGGTAGTGCATTTATAGAAGACTGCATAAAGTCAGAATATCCTTGTAGGGCTTCCATTGGTACATTTCTTGTTTGCGTTACGTTTTTAAAATAATTGTTCATTTGTTCTGATCCGAAATCTAAAATATTGGCAAATACAATTAAGTGTGATGCATCGGCTACTATTTGCTGTCCCCATGAGGCAGCTACAAGTTGATTTTTAATATCTTGATTTTCGATAATTAAGATTTTGTAAGGCTCTAAACCATACGAAGTAGCGGTTAAACTAATCGCTTTTTTTAAGATTTCTAAATCTGTGGTTGCTACTTTTTTGGTAGTGTCAAATTTTTTTGTTGCATAACGCCAATTTGCGTTTTCGATAAAATTGCTCATAATTATAATTTAATTGTTCTGTATTTTTCTAATAAAGAGTTTAACTGTTGTTTTTCGGATAGGTTTAAGTTTTGGGCAAAAAACTGTTCGTGTTTTATGACTTTCGGGTCTAATTTTTGCAATAATTCTAGGCCCAATGACGTGATTTTAATTTCAATTTTGCGACGGTTTATTTTGCAAACTTGTCTTGTGACTAACTTTTTAAGTAATAATTTATCAATTAATCGCGTGGTATTGCTACTTTTTGCAATCATTCGTTCTTGAATGTCACACATATTTATTGGATTTTGGTGCTGACCTCTTAATATTCTCAGTACATTATATTGTTCACTAGACAAATCAAAAGGTTTCATAACATCGCTAAATTTTTCAGCAATAACGTTTTGCGTGTACAGTACATTTAAAATGATTTTTTTTGCATCATCTAGCTGTACGTTCGATTTTATTACTTGTTCAATTGTCATAATTGTTTAAACAATATTTGTTGGTACAAATGTATTCTATTTTTTTAATTAATATTTAAGTAAGTATGTTATTTAAATGTTAATTAATTTTAACTAAATTATTTTTCTTTGGAAGATAATTTTTTCTTTCTTTGTCCTCTAATTAACATAACATGAAACAATTTATCACTATTTTAATACTGATTTTTTCAATCGGAAAATTATATTCGCAAAACAAACCAATTAAAGACGATGTTGCATACCAAACCTCTTTTTTGTTTGACTTACCTTTAAGTAAGGTAGATGCAATTATCGAGTTTACAAGTAAAACACTTGATAGCAAAGGGTACACTTTTGAGCCCGAAATTGCTACTTTAGACGATTTGGGGATTGAACACCAGCGCAATCAAGAATATTTTAATGGATTAAAAATTGAGTTTGGTACACTTATAACGCATTCAAAAGGTGGACAAACTTTTTTTATAAATGCCGAAATTTATAATGCTGGCAGTTTAGACTTAACTCCAAAACTTTCTAAATTAGAAGTTTTTACTATTTTATTACACAGTAAAAATGGTGCACTTTTTATGTGGGATAACCCTGAACAAGCAGCATTAATGAATTATGTAAAACCGGAGGGCGAATTGGTTATTTTACCAAATGTAAAAACTGGCGAGGTTAATTTAGCCTATAAATATGATGTGTATACAACTAAACCGTTGGCACGAGATTACATTTATTTAGATGCCAATACTGGTAAATTGTTGTTAACCAATGCAATTATCAAGCACGCCAACGATGTAGTTGTACCTAACTCAAATTATGCCACGTCCAAGTCATTGTCGGCAGTAGTTGCTGGATCTGCAGCCACGAGATACAGTGGCACGCAAGTAATTGAGACGACTCGTAATTTACTAAGCAATAGTTATGTACTGCAAGATTTTACACGTGGTAGTGGTATTTTTACATACAACAGCCAACGATCACCTTCATATAGCACTATCGATTTTAAAGATGTTGATAATAATTGGATTGAATATAACAATTTATTTAAAGATAACGCCGCCCTAGATGCTCATTGGGGTGCTGAAAAAACGTATGATTTTTGGAAAACCAATTTCAATAGAAACAGTTATGACAATTTAGGAACAGCGATAAAAAGTTTTGTGCACTACAGAGAAGATGCAGCTATAAGCCTTGTTAATGCTTTTTGGAATAGTTCGGTAATGTCATACGGCGATGGAAATTCAAGTGTTAGTCCTCTAACATCCGTAGATGTATGTGGTCATGAAATTGGTCATGCAGTATGTAGTGCCACAGCAGCATTAGTATATGCAAATCAATCGGGGGCTTTAAACGAAGGGTTTTCTGATATTTGGGGCGCATGCACAGAGCACTTCGCCCGAACAGGTGCTTTATCAGGTACACCCGATGCCAATGTTTGGTTAATAGCAGATCAATTGGGGGCGTCTCCTTTTAGATCAATGAATAATCCTTTGTTAAAAGGTGACCCCGATACGTACTTAGGAACAAATTGGCTTTCTACTGCCGATGAGGGCAGCTGTGTGCCAATAAAAGCAAATGATTATTGTGGCGTGCACAGCAATAGCGGTGTGCTTAACCATTGGTTTTATATTTTAACCGCAGGAAAAACAGGAACTAATAATGCACCAACACCAGATGTATATAATGTTACAGGTATTGGAATGGTTAAATCGGCTCAAATTGCCTATTTACTAGAAAGAGATTATTTAACACCAAACGCAACTTTTTTAGATGCCCGAATTGCATCAATACAAGTTGCATCGGCGATATATTGTACAAATAGTATCGAGGTAAATGCGGTAAAAAATGCATGGTTTGCAGTTAATGTTGGTGAACCAGCAGATACGTATGCCGTAGATGTTGCAATTAAAAATATAACGCAAGTATTAAATGTATCGTGCGGAGCTACTTTTTCTACTACCGTAAAAATTGAAAATTCTGGTACAAATGCAATTAATCAAGCTACAATAAATTATGCAATTGATGGTGGTACACCCGTTACACAAACTTGGAACGGTAATTTGAATACTTGCCAAACCTTCGACTATCAACTTACATTTCCCGCCTTGGCAAGAGGAACGCACTCGGTTGCTATTACAGTATCGACCCTCAATGATGGGAACAGTAGTAATAATTCACGTACATTAACTATTTTATCAAATAATACGGGCACTATTGGGCAAATCAATACTTTTGAAAATATAACAGATAATTTAATTTCTTATGAGGATAAGGGCACAAATATACTGTGGCAACGTGGCACCGCCGCAGGTACTGTTTTAACAAATTTAGTTGCCGAAAATTCAAAAGTTTATGGTACTATATTAAACGGCTTGTATCCAAATGCAACAAAATCGTATTTGGTATCGCAATGTTATAATCTTGCTGCGGTAACAGACCCAATTTTGAAATTTGATATGGCATTTGACTTAGAACTAGATTATGATTTAGTGTATGTTCAATATTCTATAAACGCAGGAGTAACATGGTCTGTGTTGGGTACGAGTGCAGATATAAATTGGTACAATAGCAATAAAATGCCAAATGACGCAGATTGCCAAAATTGTGTTGGTGCGCAATGGACCGGCGAAGGTATTTTAAGTAATTCTAGAGGCGGATTGAATGCGAATAAACGCGATTACAGTTACAACTTATCTAGTTTTGGTTTAGGCGGAAATAACCCGCAAGCAAACATAATTTTTAGATTTGTTTTTCAATCAGATGCAGCAGCTCAAGGAGATGGCGTTATAATTGATAATTTTGTGGTTACCACGTCTCAGTTATTATCAAATCAATCACGTTTTTCGGATGATTTTTCAGTAATTCCAAATCCTTCAAATGGAAGCATATTGGTACTAGCACAAATTTCAACCGACCTCAATGTTCAGTTATTTGACTGCCGCGGAAGACGTATTTTTAATACTTTTTATAAAAATAACAATTCGTCCTTTAACCAACAAATTGATTTTGGAACAATAGAAAAAGGAATTTATTTATTGACTATTATAACAGATGGAAAACAAATAACCAAAAAACTTATTATCAACTAATGAATTTATCACAAGTAGAGTGGTCATCTCAATTACTTCAGGATGATTGTGCAGTAATTTTAGATGTTCGAACGGAAGACGAATGTAGTGACGGAATTATTCCGAATGCTGTAATAATTGATATTCATAAGGGTCAGGGTTTTATATATCGATTAGAAGAGTTAGATAAAAGCAAAAATTATTATGTATATTGTAAAGCAGGAAGTCGTAGCGAAATGGCATGCTCAATTATGCAGCAAATGGGATTTACAACTACTTTTAATCTAGAAGGAGGCTTTTTAAATTGGGAAGGCGATGTTGTAGCCCCTGAATTATAACAGTATGTATTTTATTTTAAAAAAGCCAACTTTAAACATAAAGTTGGCTTTTTTATCTCGATATCAAACTCGGTATTATTTGTTAATAAAGGCTTTTGGGCTAATAATCTGAACATTTTGAAAAGCAATTGCCCCTTTTATGACTCCTGTAATTGTGCTCCTTAAGGCATCAATTATGTGTATTTTTAGTTCGGTTTTTGGATAAATTAAGCTTACTTCTCTGGCAGGCTTAGGCTCTTCAAAATTACGAAGTTTAGTTTTTTCAATATCATTTAGATTCAAGGTATGTAAAAATGGTAAAAGAGTTGTCCCTAGTCCTTCATCTGCTAATTTTATCAAAGTTTCAAAACTTCCGCTTTGTATTTGAAAATGATTAATATCATTTAATTTGTTGTTTCTACATAAGTTTAAAACACTTTCTCTAAAGCAATGTCCATCTTGTAATAATAATAAATCATTCAAATCCAAATCTTCAATTGAAATTTCTTTTTTATTTAATTTTACGTTGTTTTCGGGCACATAAGCTACAAAAGGCTCAAAATACAGCACAACTTCTTTTATTTTTTCTTCATTTAATGGTGTCGCTGCAATTGCCGCGTCCAAATGACCATTATTTATTTTAAAAATAAGTTCATCAGTATTTAATTCTTCAATAATTAGCTTAACTTTTGGATATTTGTTGATAAAATTTTTCAAAAACATAGGCAATAATGTTGGCATAACGGTAGGAATAATTCCTAATCGAAATTCGCCACCAATAAATCCTTTTTCTTGCTGCACAATGTCTTGAATTCGATTGGCTTCGATGACTATATTTTTTGCCTGATTTACAATTTTATGACCAATATCAGTCAATTTAATTGGTTTTTTGGTTCGGTCAAAAAGTTTTATATCAAGTTCCTCTTCTACTTTTTGAATTTGCATACTAAGCGTGGGCTGTGTAACAAAACATTTTTGAGCAGCCAACGTAAAATTCTTATATTCGGCTACAGCCAATACATATTGCAATTGTGTTATTGTCATAAAATAGTATTTAATGATGCAAATATAAAAACTATCAGATTAACTTATATAAAATTAATCTTCTAAATTTTCGTTAAAAGCAGATGGCAGTAATTGCGGAATAAATCGAATACATATCGGTAATAATAAGCTACCACCTGGAAGCATAAAAATCGCAAAAGATGGAATTGTTTTAAATATATCTAACAATTGTTTTTTTACTTTCTTTTTTTCGTCTGATTTTAGATCGCGGTGGGTTGATTGTCGGAGTAATGAAACTAATTCTTTACTTTGTTTTAGTTCTTTTACCAGTCTAGTTTTATTTCTACTTATTAAATGACTAACATTATCTGTGGTGTTGTCATAAAAGTGTTTTACCGGATTTGAATAATTAAGATAAGGTATTTCATTTTTATAAGTGGTGATGAATTGGTCAATAACGGCACTACTTTCTTTTGCGTCACTACGGGTCAATGTTAAATTTGTGGCAATAGTTTCTAGAAAATAAAGCTCGTCATTCTCCATTTTACCATCGCTCCATAAGGTCATAGCAGTTACATCTAGTAAATATAGTTTTTCAAAGTTATTTAAAAAAGTAGACAGCTCTAGTGATTCTATTGAGCTGTTTTTTTCTGATTCCAAAAATTCCGAAAATTTAGTGTAGCGAACTGACGCCTCAAATAATTTAATCAATAAATTATCGTGTTGTGATTTGTTTTGCTTAACCCGCAAGCTCATCAAAGCAATATTAATAATAACTTCTTCGGTTTTTTTTAGATATTTTGATGGATTCTCACCATCAATTAAATATTTATGAAATGCGAGTATATCTATAAACAATAGTGCATTGGTTATAATATGCGAAAAATTTTTAGTAACACTATCTTTGTTGGTCTGAATTCTGGTATTTAAAAGTACTTCTAAATTTTCAGTATCATTTGGGGGTGCTATTTTGTTAATTAAACTAAAGCCCTTTGGTGCTATTTGTTCATAAAATTCACAGGTTGATGTGATAAATTCGCTTGAGTTGGTTGAATTTGTTGTGTACACATACATATCAAAAAGTGTAGCTAACAGTCCAATTTTTGAAATTTCATCTGTTTTTAAATTTTTTATGTAAATTTCTGGACTCGAATATATTGAAATTAAATGACCGTAAATAAAGCCAGTTTTACGAATGCTTTTATATAACAAATCCGGCTTATTTTGCAAACTATTTTGGTGGTTTTGCACCTGAAAAAATTTACTAATCCAGCCGTTTGTTGATGGGTTTATCATAGATAAAAATTATGTAAATAGGTAAGTATAAATTTATTTGAAATTGTTTTTAGTAAATAACTCCTCGGCTTTTGCCCAGTCAACTACGCTCCAAAATGAATTGATGTAATCGGCACGTCGGTTTTGATTTTTTAAATAATAGGCATGTTCCCAAACATCTAACGCTAAGATTGGATTTCCTTTTACGTTATTTTTTCCTTTTAGTTGCATCAACGGATTGTCTTGATTAGGTGTTGAAGTAATTATCAATTTTCCGTCATCAACAAGCAGCCAAGCCCATCCTGAACCAAAGCGCTTGCTTGCTGCATCTAAAAATGCTTTTTTAAACGAATCATAATCTCCAAAGGTGGCAATCAATGCGGCTCTTAATTTCCCTATTGGTTCGCCTCCGCCATTTGGTGTTATCATGGTCCAAAATAAAGTATGATTGTAGTGTCCGCCAGCATTATTTTTTACAGTATCTGAAAACTTATTTATATTTTCAAATATCCCTTCTAATGTTTTTGCGGTTTCTTGCAATTTTGCATCGACGGTTTCTAATGCTTTATTTAAGTTGGTAACGTAGGCATTATGGTGCTTTGTATAATGTATTTCCATAGTTAATTTATCAAAATGAGGCTCTAAGGCATCATAAGAATAATTTAATTTAGGCAAAGTATAAGTATCATTTAAGGAAGACGGGAGGTCAAGTATGTCTGTTTTCTTTTTAACAGACGCGTTTGCAGTGCTAAAGATAGTAGCACCAACAAAAGTGCTTGCAGTTAATACTGCTGTTTTTTGTAAAAAATTTCGTCGACTGTTTTTAGTATCCATTTTTTTATACAAATTTAGTAATTTTTAGGTATAGTTTTATTTTTTTAAAGTAATATTTATTGTATTTTTGAATTCTTTTAAACGCTTTTTTTGAGAACAATTTACACAAAAACTATTTCAGATATTCCATTGCTTAAAAATCAACTTTTGCAATGGTCGGGTGCCTTTCGTGAAATTGTAATTTTAGATTCAAATGTACATTGTTGTAATCAAAATACGTACTCTACTTATGATTTTGTTGTTGCAGTCGATTCGTTTACATCAATCAAAACTGATGCTTATAATGCTTTTCAAGATTTACACCAGTATCAAAATCAAACTAAAGATTGGATTTTTGGTTATCTTTCGTACGACTTAAAAAATGACGTTGAAAATGTAACGTCAAGTAATTTTGACGGACTAGAATTTGATGACTTGTTTTTTTTTCAGCCAAAAAAGCTATTTATTTTAAAAGGAATTGAGCTCGAAATGCACTATTTATCTATGTGTGATGACGAAATGGATGCTGATTTTAACGAAATTGTGAATATTAAAATAGAAAAGCAAATTAATAGCAATACTGTTAAAATTGAACAGCGAATTTCAAAAGATACTTATTTAGAAAAAATCGCAACTTTATTGCAATACATCCAGCAAGGTAAGTTGTATGAAGCTAACTTTTGCATGGAATTTTACGCTCAGAATACTATAATTAATCCAAAGAGTGTATATCAAAATTTAAATGTCATTACACAAACACCCTTTTCTTGTTTTTTTAAAAATAATGCTAATTACCTATTATGTGCCTCGCCAGAACGCTATTTAAAAAAACAAAATGTAGAGGTGATTTCGCAACCAATAAAAGGTACGGCGCAACGATTAGAAGATCGGGTACAAGATGCTGTTGAAAAAAATAAACTCGAATACAATCCAAAAGAGCGCGCAGAAAATATTATGATAGTCGATTTAGTAAGAAATGATTTATCAAAAACCGCAGCAATAGGTAGTGTTAAAGTCGAAGAATTATGCAAAGTATACTCGTTTAAGCAAGCGCATCAAATGATTTCGACCATAGTTTCGCAGGTGGCTATTTCAATGGCTCCGGTTGCAATTTTACAAACTACTTTTCCGATGGGAAGCATGACTGGTGCGCCAAAAATCGCTGCTATGCAAATTATTGAGCAACTTGAGGAAACAAAACGGGGTTTATATAGTGGTGCAGTAGGTTATTTTTCTCCCGACGGAGATTTTGATTTTAATGTTGTAATTCGAAGTATTTTGTATAATTCAGATAAAAAATACCTCTCTTTTTCAGTAGGAAGTGCGATTACAGCAACTGCAATTCCTGAACAAGAATATAATGAATGCTTGCTAAAAGCCAATGCAATGTTTCAAGTTTTAAAGTAAAACAGGGTATTATTAAAAATGGATTATAATTATCACTATTCGGCGTATGTTACCAATCTGACATTGGCACCACTAGCAATATAGCGATTATACGAAGGCATATTAAATGGAGCAAATAAACTTGAGCGATAACGAATAGGAGTATCACTAAAGTAATTAAAAGATTACTTTGGTTGTAATAGTTTCAACCTTAGATTTTTTTTGATACTGTTTTAATGAATTACCTTAAAAAAATAATAGTTCGAACCAATTCAACGATAATTATATTTTAATTGTTTTTATTTGTAGTCTAGGTACTATCTTTAGTTCCTAATTTTATTTGTTAATTTTTTTATTATGTTTGTATTAGCACAGAGAATGCGGACTGTGATAATTCACTAAATGTATATCTTGATTAGCCTCAACTAGTTTGGGGCTAATTTTTTGCTCTTTTTTTATTGATGCGGCTTTTTCAAAGCCGAGCAGAGAAAAATGCTCC
>JAYVGC010000151.1:0-16524 GCA_043772535.1 Flavobacterium sp.
TTAGACTGCCCACTACCACTGCCTGCCCCATTTTTTCCTGCTTTACCCTTGCTGCCTTTGTCACCTAGTCTGTTACCTTCTTTTCCGTCACCAGCATTGTCTTGATTGCCATCTTTTCCGTCACCCGGTTTATTGCCTTTCTCTATTCCTTTTTTTGCTTTTTCGGATAAATCTCCTTGCTTTTGAATAATATCGGGCAACTGTGAACCTGACCCCGCACCTTTGCTTGGTGATGGCATACCTTGACCCTTTCCAGATCCTTTCATGGATAGCGACATTTGCATATTTGTTAAAATATTAGCTAAAAAATCAGCTAACCTATTAGACGCACCCCCTGCAAATTGCTGATAAGAAACTCCCTTATCAACATTTGCGTCGGCTAACGATTCAATAGCCTTGTCAACATTGTATTGCACGTTTCCAACTTCATTAGTTATGTCTTCTTGAAATTTTGGGTTGCGAAGTGACAATGCGAATAACGAATCGTCAACATGCTTGAACTGCTGCTTTAAATCTTGTTGCAATTTCAGGTTTTTATTATATGATGGAGAACCCCGTTTTAGACTTTTAAATTGCTTCATTACCGCTTCTTGCGAAAAAGAAAACGCAACCAAATTATCTAATATTTGCCGCAACATAACAACATCCTCTTCCATTTGTTCTTTATCGCCGCCATCCATCTCCGTTTGCATATCGGAACTCAACTGCTTCATTTTTTTTGCTGCACTTTTTTGCTTAGACTTTGCTGCACTTTTGGTCCCATTTTTTAAATCCTCGTTTGCTTTCTTTAAATCATCGTCAATAGCTTTCTCTTTACTATCAGTACTGGGTAAATCTAATGGTTTTTTTAAATCACGATTTTCTTTTTTTAGTTCATTCAATTCATCCTGTAAACCATCAAATTCTTTGCTGATTTCAAACTGCTTTTCGATATTGTTATCCTTTTCCACATCGACTATTTTATCCTGTTTGATAGCTAAATCATAAAGCTTTTTTGCGATTTGCTCGACTTTTTTCTCCACATAAAAACGCTTTGTCAACTCCACTAATTGTTGCAATGATTTAGTTTGGTTTTTGGCGGTTTGCTTAAATTTTTCGATTTTATCAAATAATTCTTCTTTAGATAACTTTTGATTAAGCTTATTTAATTCATCTAAAAGCTTTTTATTAGCATCAATACTCTCTTTTGTTTTTTCTAACCTATCGTTCAAAAGCGCTTTAATCTCTACTTTTTTTTCAGCCTTAGATTGCTCTAGGTTATTTTTAATTTTTTCGGTATATTGCTTCATTAACTCATCTTGCCTTTTCTGACGCTCTATAAAATCATCTACCTTTCGCTGATCTTTAAAATCTAAATTATCCTTCTCTTTTCCCAAATTCCTCAATTTATCGAGTTCGCTTAACTGTTTGGATTGTGTTTGTAATGATTTAGATAAAGAATTGATATTATCATTTTGCTGTTTAAATATATTATCTTCCTTTTCGATTTGTGTATTTTCACGATATGTAAAAACGGATGACTTACTGCTTTTATAACCATGTGGAGCATCGTTATCAAAAACTTCAAAGTAATATTCGTAAGGCACACCGTCATTTATAGGTAAATTAGCTGGAAACTGAAATACAAAACGATCGTACATAGAAGCTTTAATTCGAATTGCACCACGCTTACTATCACTAGGATTAGCTTTGGGATAATACACTACTTGCAATTTAGATAGGCCAATATCATCCGAGATTTGACCAATTACAAAACTTTTATCAACTTTTACGCTATCTGGGGCGTTGTTTGCCACAATGGTTGGCAACTGGTCCTTAATGATTGCTATTTGATAGCTAAATTGTTCGTAATTTTGAATATGTTTGTTAGACGTAACTATTTGGTAATCTATATTTTGACTAACTTTTTTAGATAACGAAAATATATTATTAACCTTGCTAAAAGTAGTAACAATTTGATTGTGTGCTAAAACGATTTTATCAGTCGCTTCGGTAACTAACTGCCACGTTACAGCGGTTCCGTCAGGCACAATTGCATTACCATTACCTTTGACAATTACTGCAGGTTTATTTAAATAGGAAGGAAAATGCATTACCATTTCAAAGTTTGAAATGGAAGGAACCGCTACTACATTAAGTACAAAATCTTTTGATGCAACACTATTTGCCTCGACGTGAAAAATAACACTTACGACAGGTTTCGTAAATACATACTGAAAATTACCTGTTGCATTCTTTTTCATATAATACGATTCTGTACCAATAAAAACTTTTACGTCGGCAGGCATTATTGTACCAACGGCTTTAACTTCTAAAATAAAATCCTTATTTTGCATAGTTTTTAAAGAACTATTTGCTATTATAAACTCAAACGGAGCTGGAGGCGAAAACTGTTTCTTGAAATGAACAATTCTATTATATGGTTGCGAAAAAATAGCACTTTTGCCTGAGAATAGCAAAATTACTACAAATAAAATTGGGACAAGAGCTAGCGGCAAAAACCTACGATTGGCTTTAAAATTTATAGCACTCGCAAAAGGTATTACCCGCAAATTGTTTGCTTTTTGTTCAATAGATGCGGCTAGCAAATCAGATTTACGAGAGTCATTTTGAAGCTGCAAAAAATTAGTAAGTGTATCGGAAACAAGAGCAAAATGCTGCCCGATAAGTATAGCTGCTGTATTATAATCAATACCCTTTTGGACTTTGCATAATTTAAATAAAGGAAACAAAATGTATCTGAACAAGAACAAGCACTCCACCATAATAAATATAACAAATAAAAAAGTTCGTGCAAATGGCTTTAACCACAAAAAATATTCAACAGAACAAATAAAAATAAAATACATCAAACCAATCCCAATAAAAAAAATGGTACCACGAAGTAACTCGTTGATATAATATTTCTTTATGAACTTTTCAAGCTTTAAAAAAATTGACGCTGGATTTTCCACAATAATTTATGTTATTTATAACATGTAAAAGTAAGCAATTTATTAAATGTAAAATCGTTAAAATTTGATTACAAAAAAGTTAGTAACATAATATCCAAACACAACAAAAAATTATGTAATTTCGTTTGGAATAATATGTAGACATGAAATATTTATTGGCATTTTCAATACCATTAATCGGTGTTATAGGATTTTATTTTCAAGGTATATACTCGTATGCCGCATTAATTTATGCATTTGGATTTATTCCACTAGCAGAAATTTTTCTACCGACAGACAAACAGAACTATACTACGGAACACATTAAAAATCGACAACATAATAAAATTTTTGATTTATTTTTATATCTAAACATACCCATAATTTACGGTTGCATAGGTTATGTAATACTTTTAATAACTACAGAACGATTAGCAACCTATGAACTAGTTGGAGTAACATTAAGTCTTGGGGTAATTTTGGGCGCAAACGGAATTAATGTTGCACATGAATTAGGACACCGTAAAACGCTTTATGAAAAAATTTTTGCGAAACTCCTGCTTATACCAAGCCATTATACACATTTTTATATCGAGCACAATCACGGCCATCACCTACATGTATCAACACCCGACGATCCATCAACAGCAAAATACAACCAAAACTTATACGCTTTTTGGTTTCAAACCATTACCGGCACCTATAAAAAAGCTTGGCAAATTCAAATAAAATTGAACAAAAACGATAAGAGACCGTTTTATTCACTAAAAAATGACATGCTATGGTTTACAATAATTCATATATGCTACCTAGCAATAGCATACTACCTTTTTGGTACGCTACTATTGTGGGTACTAATAGTAGCAGGTATTATTGGATTGCTTTTGTTAGAAACTATCAATTATATAGAACATTACGGCTTAAAACGAAAACAAATGACATCCGGTAGATTTGAACGTGTTTCAGAAAAACACTCTTGGAACTCAAATCATATTGTTGGTAGAATTGTTTTATACGAACTTACACGGCATAGCGACCATCACTACAAATCTCAAAAAAAATACCAAATATTAGAATACCACGACGAATCGCCACAATTACCTTACGGTTACCCAACCTCAATGGTATTGTCCATTTTTCCACCACTTTGGTTCGCAATAATGAATAAAAGAGTGCCAAATGATATGAAATAAAAAACATCTTGACGATTAAAAGCTATTAGAAATTTATAATTTAAAAAGTATCTTTGTACTAAAATTTATAAAAATGTCAAAACAAGTTCGCGTACGCTTTGCACCAAGCCCCACAGGTGCGTTACATATTGGTGGTGTACGAACCGCCTTATTTAATTATTTATTTGCAAAAAAACATAACGGTATATTTTTTTTAAGAATTGAAGACACTGACAGACATCGGTTTGTAGAAGGAGCCGAAGAATATATCTTCGAGGCACTACAATGGCTCGGGATTTCGCCAGACGAAACAATTGGAAAAAACGAAAAATACGGCCCATACCGTCAATCGGAACGTAAAGAAATTTATAAAAAATACAGTGAACAACTTATAAATACAGGCAATGCCTACTATGCTTTTGATACGAATGAATCACTAGAAAATGAACGAAAAAAATGTGAAATAGAAGGAAAAACATTTATATACAATTGGACCAATCGCGAACAATTAGATACTTCACTTCTACTTTCTAAAGAAGATATTCAAAAACGAATTGCCAGTACCGACAATTATGTTATACGATTTAAAACACCAATAAATGAAATTTTACATTTACACGACATAATACGGGGCGAAATACAATTTGATACTAATTTATTAGACGACAAAGTACTATTTAAATCAGATGGTATGCCAACATATCATCTAGCAAATATTGTTGATGATCATTTAATGGAAACCTCACACGTAATTCGTGGCGAAGAATGGTTACCAAGCATGCCATTACACGTTTTACTATATCGTGCATTTGATTGGGACATACCTTCTTTTGCTCATTTACCACTGATTATGAAACCAATTGGAAACGGCAAATTATCAAAACGTGATGGCGATAAATTAGGGTTTCCCGTTTTTCCGTTGCAATGGAAAACCGAAATAGGAATGCAGCATGGATACAAAGAAAAAGGTTACTTTCCAGAAGCAGTACTTAACTTTTTAGCCTTATTGGGATGGAACGATGGCACCGAACAAGAAATTTTTACATTAACAGAACTAATAGATAAATTTGATTTAACACGTGTAAATAAGTCAGGTGCGAAATTTGATCCTGAAAAAAATAAATGGTTTAATCATCACTATTTGCAAATGCAAACCGATACAAGTTTAGCGGCAGCATTTACACCTACTCTACTTGAAAAAGGTATATCGATATCAGATTCAAAGATTTTACAAATAGTTTCACTAATAAAAAAACGTGCAAATTTTATATCTGAATTTTGGGAATTAAGCATTTTCTTTTTTGAGTCGCCTACAACGTATGACGAAAAAGCAGCAAAAAACTGGAAAACAGATACACCCCTATTAATGCAAAAATTAATTGCTGTACTACAATCAATCGAAGATTTTACAGCATTAAATATCGAAATTATAATAAAAGAATGGATGAACACAAACAAAATTGGAATGGGTACAATAATGCAACCCTTTCGATTGAGCTTGGTAGGTGCTTTAAAAGGGCCGCACTTGTTTGATATTGCCGCACTAATAGGTAAAAACGAAACGATAACAAGAATCAATAATGCCATAAATATCTTATAAAAAAATTCTAGCATAGAGTCGGCATCTTTGACAAATTAAAAACAACCAGCTGCAGACTGCATTATTTTAATCGTTCCGCTACTTTGTAACATTTAAAATAATAATACGTATAATAATAACTAAACACCTATATCATGGAAATATTAATTTATGTTTTTTTAATTTTCGGAATATTTATTTTCTTATCGAGTTTTTTTACTGTAAAACAACAAACTGCGGTCGTTATTGAGCGTTTTGGTAAATTTACCAATATACGATCCTCTGGATTACAATTAAAAATACCTATTGTAGACCGTATTGCAGGACGTGTAAATTTACGTATTCAACAATTAGACGTAATTATCGAAACACAAACGAAAGATAACGTTTTTGTAAAAATGAAAATATCGGTTCAATTTAAAGTAATATCAGAACATGTGTACGAAGCATTTTACAAACTAGAATATCCTCATGATCAAATAACAGCTTATGTTTTTGATGTAGTTCGAGCGGAAGTTCCAAAATTAATTTTAGATGAAGTTTTTGCCCGCAAAGATGATGTGGCCATAGCTGTGAAACGTGAACTGAATGAAGCAATGGTCTCGTACGGATATGATATTATAAATACTTTGGTCACAGACATCGACCCTGACATACAGGTAAAAAACGCAATGAACCGAATCAATGCCGCCGAACGAGAAAAAACTGCAGCTATATTTGAATCGGAAGCACAACGAATCAGAATTGTTGCCAAAGCAAAAGCGGAAGCAGAAAGCAAAAAATTACAAGGACAAGGTATTGCAGATCAACGCCGCGAAATAGCAAAAGGATTAGTAGAAAGCGTTGAAGTTTTAAACGCAGTAGGAATAAATTCGCAAGAAGCCTCCGCATTAATAGTAATTACTCAACATTACGATACGTTACAAGCAATTGGCGCAGACACAAACTCAAATTTAATATTGCTTCCAAATTCACCCCAAGCAGCAAGTGACATGTTAAATAGTATGGTAACTAGTTTTACGGCATCAAATATTATTGGAGAACAAATGAAAAAGCAAGCCCCACGTGTTAAAAAGAATAAAGACCACACGTCGTTAGATTATAACCCATCGGATACATCAAATGCTGAAGGGCAGTAAATAGTTTATAAATTTATAAATGAAAAAGAGCCAAATTGGCTCTTTTTTATTTTAATGCGTTTTATGCCACAAATTTCATATAAACACATAAATACCTGAAATCATTTTTAAACTGCAAGACATCGTACATATGAGAACCAATTGTAATAAGTAAAACATATTAAAAATATACAATCAATAACAAAAATCAATACTGCAAAAAATAATACCTCTACTGACTTACTACCGATTATAAATTATTCACTACAAAATTAATTTCGCTACAAAATGCAAACAATTAAATATTACCAAAAAATAGATATACGTACCCTAATTTTATTACATATTAACTTTCGCCCACGTATCACGTAATCCAACCGTTTTATTAAAAACTAATTTCTCTGGCGTTGCATCTTTGTCAACGCAATAATAACCTAACCGTTGAAACTGAAAATGATCTAAATTTTTGACATAACGCAAACTTGGCTCAACAAATCCAGAAATAACTTGTAACGAATTTGGATTTAAAAAAGTTTTAAAATCTATTTCTTTATTTGCATCTGGTGATGCCTCCGAAAATAAACGATCATAAATTCTAACTTCGACCTCAAGAGCATCATTAATCGCAACCCAATGTATTGTTCCTTTTACTTTTCTCGCGCTGGCTTCACTCCCACTCCCTGATTTTGACTCCACATCATAAGTACAATGAATTTCAGTAATGATACCAGCAGCATCTTTCACAACGGACTGACCCTTTATAATATACGCATTCTTTAAACGTACCTCTGTGCCTAAAGTTAACCGAAAAAATTTCTTGTGTGCCACTTCCTGAAAATCATCACGTTCGATATAAAGTTCTCTAGAAAAAGGAACTTTTCGGTATCCTAAACTTTCATCTTCTTGACTGTTTTCGGCATCTACAATTTCAGTTTTATTTTCAGGATAGTTAGTAATATATAACTTCACCGGATTTAGAACTGCCATCACTCGCGGTGCAGTTTTATTTAAATCTTCACGAATACAAAATTCTAATAACGATACATCTATAACATTTTCTCGTTTTGCCACTCCTATTGTTTCGCAAAATTTACGAATAGAATTTGCGGTATATCCACGTCTGCGCAAACCTGATATTGTTGGCAACCGCGGGTCATCCCAGCCATTTACCACCTTATCTTCAACTAATTGTAACAGTTTTCGCTTACTCATTACGGTATAATTCAAATTTAACCGAGCAAATTCATATTGATATGGACGTACTTTTTTAACATCGTAAATTTGATCTAAAAACCAATTGTATAACTCTCGATGCATTACAAATTCTAGTGTACAGATAGAATGCGAAATTTGCTCAATATAATCACTCTCACCATGTGCAAAATCGTACATTGGATAAATTTTCCAGTCGTTTGCTGTGCGATGATGTTCGCGGTGCAGTACTCGATAAATTATTGGATCACGCATTAGCATATTAGCAGAATTCATATCAATTTTAGCACGAAGAATATGAATGCCCTCCGCAAAATCACCATTTTTCATACCTGAAAATAATGCAATATTTTCTTCAACAGAACGATTTCTGTACGGTGAATTTGTTCCGGCAACAGTTGGAGATCCTTTTTGAAATGCCATTGTAGCTGAATCTTGACTATCAACATAAGCCTTTCCGTTTTTAATCATCACAACAGCCCAGTCGTATAATTGTTGAAAGTAATCAGATGCAAAACACTCTTCACTCCACTCATAACCAAGCCACTGCAAATCTTCTTTAATAGCATCTACATATTCTTGCTCCTCTTTTGCAGGATTAGTATCGTCAAAACGAAGGTTAACCGGCGCATTAAATTTTAATCCTAGACCAAAATTCAAGCAAATAGATTTGGCATGACCAATATGTAAATAACCATTTGGCTCAGGCGGAAATCGAAAACGTAATTTATCTTTTACAAAGCCGTTATCTAGCGCATCTTCAATGATTTGTTCAATAAAATTTAATGATTTTTCTTCGGTCGACATACAATTTATTTTTGGCAA
Source organism: Flavobacterium sp. (assembly GCA_043772535.1). Lineage (GTDB taxonomy): Bacteria > Bacteroidota > Bacteroidia > Flavobacteriales > Flavobacteriaceae > Flavobacterium. Next base: position 8,840 of record JAYVGC010000151.1, read on the forward strand.
AGATAAGTTTAATTAGTTAATTTAAAAATGGGATTATTTGAAAATAAAAATGTTATTTTTGTAATATGGGAGTTATAAAATTAAAAAATATACGCACTTTTTCATATCATGGGTGCTTGATAGAAGAATCAAAAATAGGCTCAAATTATAGAGTTGATTTGACAGTAAAAACAAATTTGTCAAAGTCATGTAGCTCAGACGATTTAAAAGATACCGTAGATTACGTGTTATTAAATAGAATAGTGGAAGAAGAAATGGCAATTAGAGCTAATTTATTAGAAAATGTTGCCAATAGAATCATACATCGTACATTTAAAGAAAGTGCAACGGTCATAAAAATTAAAGTGGCTGTTTCAAAATTAAATCCACCTATTGGTGGTGATGTTGAGTTAGTTACAATTATATTGAAGCACCAACGATAATTATTAAATCAAACTGACCAAGAATAAAATAGAAAGAGTACAACTAAACTTTTAAACTTTTTTAAACTTCTAAACATTCTTTTAAAAAATTTTCTATATTTGCAAACCGTTTATAAAATGGCGTCGTGGCCGAGCGGCTAGGCTGGGCTCTGCAAAAGCTCCTACTCCGGTTCGAATCCGGACGATGCCTCAGAAGAGATACTTAACTGTATCTCTTTTTTTGTTTCAAATTTTTAGAAAAAATTAATTAAATACTACTCGAATCTAAACGATAACGTACAATGAATACAAAAAAACATCTCATTATGTGTTTTCAAATTTTTAGAAAAATTAATTAAATACTACTCGAATCTAAACAATGACGAGACGTGAATACAAAAATAAATCACTTTTCTATGTTTCAAATTTTTCGAAATAATTAAATACATACTACTCATATCCTAACGATAACCCGCCATAAATACCAAAATGTAGCTCTTTATTTTGTTTGACATTTTTAGAAAAATTAAATACATACTACTCGTATCCAAACGATAACGTACAATGAATACAAAAGTATATCTCTTTTTATTGACCAGCACATCTCCTTGCTAATAACAGGTGCAATTCACCACAAAGAAAAATGCTAATCTATGCAGTAGTAAAGCCTGTTACTGACGCTACCCATACTGTTAAAATGAACATAAAATAAACAGAATGATACCGCTATATTAATTACTGCTTTAAAATACAGAATAAAGAACATAAAATAACATAAAGGTAAATTAAAATAAACGTATTTCAGTAATAAAGTCGCTACTTTTATTACAAAAAAAAGATGAAAAAAACACTACTTTCTGTACTCTTGATTGCCGCTACCCATCAATTAACTGCACAAATTACACTACAAAGCACAAACGAAAACATAGCATCAAATGCGATTGGTACATTTCAAGGTATTAATTACCGAGAAGGCGGATTTTCGGGACTGCATTACATTCAGGGTTCAAATGGAACCGAGTTTTGGACCGTTTCAGACAGAGGTGTCAATATTGATGCTGCTAATGCTAACCCCTCAGCTTGCAGGCCTACCTACGACAAATTATATGCTTTTCCGAACTACGCACCAAAAATACACAAAATAAAAATTGTAGCAGGACAAGTTGACATTTTAGAAACAATAACAATTAAAAGGCCTAACGGAAATCCAGCCACGGGTCTCATAAATCCAACAGGTTTTGGAAGCACAGCAGCAGAAGTAGCCTCAACAAATGTGGTTACTGATTGCACCCAATTTAACAACAACACGGTAGCAAAAGATGTTTGGGGAATAGATTCTGAAGGAATAGATATTGATGTGGACGGAAATTTCTGGATTTGCGAAGAAGGCGGACCTACAATATGGAAAGTAAACGCCACTGGAATTGTATTAAAAAGATATACACCGTATTCCCAAACACCTCAAACAGAAGATGTAGTTATTGATAATTGTTTTTCATATAGAAGAAATAATCGAGGATTTGAAGGAATTACAGTAACTCCAAACGGCAAAATTTATGCAATAATTCAAAGTCCTATGTATTACAAAAACGTAAATGGATCGGCAGCAAGCGGCAGTTTAACCAATTCAAGAATACATCGCCTTTTAGAAATTGACCCTATCACAAACACAACTAGAATGTTTGCATACGTTAACGACGGAGCAGTGGGCACTTCAAGCGATATACGACCATCGGACCAAAAAGTTGGAGATCTTAAAGCAATAAACAACACCACATTTTTAATAATTGAACAAGCTGCAAGAGGATCCCAAAATGTAAAAAAAATGTATACAATTGATATAAATGCTGCCACACCAGTCTTTAGCGGCTTAAGCTATTCTAGCGGTACAAAAACATTAGAAGAACTAGAAAACCCCTCTAACCTAACATCGAACGGAATTACAGCAGTTACTAAAACATTACTTTTTGATTTGCAAGCAACAGGATGGCCGATAGCATTAGATAAAGCCGAAGGAATAGCAATTATTGATGCGAACACCATTGCAATATGTAATGATAACGATTATGGACAAACATCGGTAGCACAAGACGGAATTGCAACGGCAACAACGATAAAATCGACTCTTTTTATATATAAATTAAATGGGGTTAATGCATTACAAAACTACGTTCCTAACAATAACGTTCTTAATAATGCAGCTTTTGCGGACAAAATGAATATCGTTACTGCATATCCAAATCCATTTACAAATAATATTACAATTGAAAACACACTCGCCGACGAGAACTATACTATAACGGATATTTTAGGGTCTATAGTTAAAATAGGACGTACAAACCAATTTTCAACCATAGTCACTTTAGACAATTTGAATTCAGGAATTTATTTTTTGAAACTTAACGACCGCATTACAAAAATCATGAAGCAATAATAACTTACGATAACATGAAAAAATTAACCTTCTAATTTCTTAGAAGGTTAATTTTTATATTAAAATCCATTCAATGCAACACCAATAGCACGTTATAATTAATTAAAATTTTATTTATTTATTGAATCCAATCAATTCTTACTATTGCTAATTGTGCACATATTGGTGAAATAATATGAAACATAAAAATATTGATAGGTATTGATATTTTAAATCTCTACTAACTGAATACATACTTTACGAAAACGAACTAATTTTAATAGTTAGCCTAATTTTTCATGTATCTTACGTAACACGGAACAGAATTTATACGTTCGTACTTTATAAAAAAAAGTTTGCCGGTAATCCGACTTACAAATAATTGCACTTTCACAGCTCAAATATACTGCGAACATAAGTGTTAATTATTTGCTTGCTGTATATAAATTTATAAATAAACAGTTAAAAATAATAGCTCATTTTTTGGTAATAAATTTTTTATCTTTTAAAATTCAAAACGTTTTTTTACTTCAAAAATTTATCTGTTCCTTGCTCTATTTTTTCTTTAAGCTTTTCTTTCTCTTCTGGAAAAAAACCTTGAATCATTAAAAAAACACCAAATATCATTAAAATTATACTGATAATTCGTTTGATTTTATAAATATTGTACAGCGTTAATTTTGATTTTAACTTTTTTGCTAATTGTATTTTTAACACATCAACCAATAAATACGTTAGTAAGATGGTAATTATAAAAGTTACAATTCGATTGGTTTCCATATTTAATTTAGGCCCAAAAATAATAATAATTCCTAACCAAAAGCCCAAAACTCCAATATTAATGAAATTCAAAAAGAAACCCTTAATAAATAATTTTAAATAATTTTTTTGAGGAACTATGTCGTCGTCAATATCCTCTTCTTTCTTTTTATTAAAATCTTTTTTATCTTTTAAAAATGAAATAATTCCAAAACTTATCATTATTATTCCTCCAAAAATAAATAATCCTGGATCGTCTTTAAGTTTTTCAAGAATAGAACTTGTACTAAAATAAGCTATCAAAATAAAAACAACATCACCAAGTACAACTCCAAAATCAAAAATTATTGCAGCCCGAAAACCTTTTAAAATACTGGTTTCAAGTAGCACAAAAAAAACAGGTCCTATTGTAAAAGCCAATAAAATGCCCCACGGAATTGCAGAAAGTATGTCTTGAATCATTAAAAATTATTAACTGTTAAGCCAAATTAAAAAACTAATTGCAATATAACAATTATTTTTCTTTTTTTGTAATAACACGTTCGTTATCTTTTTTTATTTCACCACCAGCAATAATTTTTTTATTGATTTGTTTTGGATTTCCATAAATAGTTATGTTGCCACCGGCACGAACTTTTGCATCTACAAGCTCTGTGGCAAAAACATCGGCCTCGGCACCAGCATTTGCCGTAATTACAGTTTGTGTAGTACTTAAATTATCAGCCTCATAAACAGCTCCTGACCCTAAAATAACGTCTTGGTTGATTGCGCTTCCTGTGAGATGAACTTTTGCTCCAGAGGCTATCTTTACCGTCAGTCTACTGCATTTTAGTTTTACTTTGATAGTTGCTCCTTCTTTTGCAATGATATCAAAACTAGTAGCCTCTAATATACCTTCAGATGAAATTCGAGATCCTTCGTTGGCCTCAATTGCATCGATATTTTTAAAATAAACAGTTGCTGACACATTATCGCCTGAAAGTAACTTTAGCAAAGGCATTCGTATTTTTAATTGTCCGTTTTTATTTATAATTTCAACATCGTTCGCACCACTTCCGTTCACGATAACTTTATTTTCATCGGCTTGTATTAAAGTAACATCAATCTTGTCAAAGGAAGTTACTTTATTGAAATTACCTGTTTCTTTTTCAATTTGCGCCATTGATAATTGTATAGATAATAGTGATATTACCATTACATTTTTAATAATTTCTAATTCCATAATTTCGTATTTGTTGGGTTTAATTTAAATAATACAGTTGTGTAAAAAAGATCTTTTTACGGTTATACAAGAACTCAACTTTATGTTTCATACTTTTTTGAATCGCAAATGCGTTAAAGCATGCGGAGCATCCTACCCTAAACCGAACGAACCATATAGTAATACCATCGTGAACGTGATTACATTATAAACAAACATTTAACTGCTTTTTCTAATAAAATAAAAGTCCAACTGCTTTTTAACTAAATCAGCTGTTTTTACTTTTACATATACTTCATCTCCTAATTGCAAAATGCTTTTGGTTACTTCACCAACTAAAGCATATTGTTTATTATCAAACATATAGTAATCGTCTTTTATTTCACGAATACGACACATTCCTTCGCATTTATTCGAAACTATTTCTACATATATTCCAAATTCAGTAACGCCTGAAATTACACCCAAAAATTCTTCATTTTGATGATTTTGCATGTATTTTACTTGCATATACTTAATAGAATCGCGTTCAGCATTTGTTGCTAAACCTTCCATGGTGCTCGAATGAACGCATTTTTCTTCATAAAGTTCTGCATTTGCTGATTTTCCTCCATCTAAATAAAATTGCAATAATCGGTGCACCATAACATCAGGATACCTACGAATTGGCGATGTAAAATGACTGTAATAATCGAATGCTAAACCATAATGACCAATGTTATCTGTCGAATATTTAGCTTTACTCATGCTACGAATGGCTAATGTATCTATTAAATTTTGTTCTTTTTTACCATTTACGTCTTCCATTAATTTATTTAATGAAAGTGAAATATCTTTTTTATTTCGCAAATCAATCGAATAACCAAATTTAGAAATTAACGCTTGCATTGCAAATAATTTATCTTCATTTGGTTCGTCGTGAATTCTGTAAATAAATGTTTTCTTTTGTTTACCTATAAATTCTGCAACTTTTCTGTTTGCCAATAACATAAATTCTTCTATTAAATGATTGGCGTCTTTACTTTGTTTAAAATATACTCCCGCGGGTTCACCGTTTTCATCTAAATTAAACTTTACTTCTACTTTATCAAATGAAATCGCCCCGTTGTTCATTCTGTTTTTTCGAAGAATTTTTGCTAATTCGTCTAATTTTAAGGTTGCTTCGGTAATTTCGGCATTTACATAAAAATCTAGTTTAGTTAAAGATATTGCAGCTGGGATTTTGTTAGACTTAGTTTCGATTATAACTTGTGCTTCTTCGTACGCAAATCGTTGATCTGAGTTAATTATAGTGCGTCCAAACCATTGGTTTAAAACAGTTGCTTTTGCATCAATTTCAAAAATAGCCGAAAATGTATATTTATCTTCATTTGGTCTCAGTGAACAAGCAAAATTTGATAATACTTCGGGTAACATAGGTACCACTCTATCAACTAAATATACCGATGTGCCTCGTTGATATGCTTCGTCATCTAAAATTGTTCCCTCTTGCAGATAATGCGAAACATCAGCAATATGAATACCGATTTCATAATTTCCATTGTCTAATTTTTTAAATGATAATGCATCATCAAAATCTTTTGCATCCCTAGGATCTATTGTATAAGTCAACGTATTTCGCATATCGCGACGTTTGGCAACCTCACTTTCATGTATTGAAGTGTCTATTTTTTGTGCAAAAACTTCTACCTCGATCGGAAATTCGGATGGCAAACCATATTCAGCCAATATAGCATGAATTTCGGTGTTGTGTTCGCCAGGTTTTCCTAAAACTCGTAGTACTTTTCCAAACGGTGAATCGGCCTTTTTCGGCCAATCTTCAATGCTTACTAAAACTACATCACCTTGTTCTGCTCCATTATAATTATCTTTTGAGATAAAAATATCAGTATACATTTTTGGATTTGCTGTGGCTACAAATGCAAAGTTTTTTTGAATGTCAATAACTCCTACAAAATCAGTTTTACTTCGTTCAAGCACCTCGATTACTTCGCCTTCAGGCCTTTTACCTCTTCTACGGTTATAAATATATACTTTTACTTTGTCTTTATGTAAGGCATGATTTAAATTATTAGTTGGTATAAATACGTCTTCACCAAATTCATCACAAATAAAATAAGCGGTTTTTCGGGTTGTCATATCCAAAGTTCCTTCATAATAATCTTGTGAAATTGCTTTTACCAGATATAATCCAGGCTCGGTTTCGATAATAACTTTTTGAGCAGCAAGAATTTTTAAATCTTTTATAATTTCGTTTCTACTTTTCGTATCATCTACTTCTAAAACTGCACTTATTTGTTTATAATTAAATGGTTTATTTGCATTTTGTGATAATATTTTTAATATTTTTTCAGAGAATGTTTTCTCTTTTTTTCCAAACTTTTTTGGGAATTTGCTCATAGTATTTACATTATAATAGTCAAAGTTAGTGATTCGTAACAAGTAATTTATACATCATGAACAGATTTGTTAAAAAAATAACTTTTAAAAAAACTGCAAACCTCAAAAATAGTGCGTGTTTTGTTGTAATTTTGAGATGCTTTTAATTTTGATTCTGTTTATAAATCAACTTATATAAACAATAAAATAATGCAATGTCTGAATTTATAACTATAAAAACTTTTCATTTTGCTTATGAAACATTGGTTTTAAAATCAATATTAGAAGGTAGAGGAATAAAGTATTTTTTTCAAAACGAACATTTAATTGCAATCGATCCATTAGCAAGTTTTGCATACGGTGGTATTGTACTAAAAATTCATCCTAACGATTTTGAAGAAGTAAAAATAATTTTAAATAACTTAAATACTAAAATTGTATGTCGGTAAAGTTACCACAAAATTATAAAAATGATTATCTTTGATAAAAAAATGAATATTTTAAAATTTGCTGAGCATTTCCCAGATGAGGA
>JAYVGC010000152.1:0-6144 GCA_043772535.1 Flavobacterium sp.
ATGATAATAAAATAGCCCAGATTGAAATGAAAAGACCAAAAGGACAACAGCTGTTTTTTGTAGTCCCGATTGGGGCGACCATACAAGCCACAAATAGGGTTTGCAAAAAAAAATGCCGTACGAAGACTTGTAATGAAAAGATCGAAATGACTTCTGGAAAAAAAATTAATCGAAGCGTATGGCTTTGGAGGGCGAAATTTTGGTTATTATATATGAAGGAATTAGCAAAACAAGCAAGCATATTGCGATTGTTCCGAGATTTAGGAGTAGTATATTTAGCACGTTAATGTCGACAGGCACTACTTTAGTATAATATTGTTCTGGATTTGGAAAGGTAAGTAATTGAAAATATTTTTGAACTAGCAACGCTGTTATTGCTATTGTGTTGCCATAAAAAAGCCCTCGTGAAATAAGATAAAAGGCGTTATAAAGAAAAATTTTACGGATAGACCAATTGGTAGCACCAATAGATTTGAGAATTCCAATCATTTGGGTTCGTTCAAGAATGAGTACTAACAGGGCAACTGCCATATTGATTGTGGATACGATTATCATAATCGCAATGATGATGATTATGTTAAAATCGAATAGTTTGAGCCACTCAAAAATAAAATAGAATTTATCTGTAATGGGTTGTGTGTTAAGTGTTGATGCCGTTTGTTGGTAAATTTGATTGGCTTTTTCATTAATTTGGTCAAAATTGTCGATAAATACTTCGAAGGATCCGACTTGATTGGCTGTCCATTTATTTATTTTTTGCAGGTGGCGAATATCGCCTATTATATATGTAGCGTCAAATTCTGGAAATCCGGAATTATAAATACCTACAATCTGAAAAATTCTGATATTTGGCAGTTTATTCAATTGATCTTTCATGAAAAAGGTATTAAATGGGCTATTCAACTTTAGATTTAATCGATTGGCTAGATATTTTGAAATTAGAATTTCGTTGTTGAGTGTTTTGGCAACGTTAGGCATACGACCTGAAATAAGGTATTGTTTAAGGTTGTTAAAATCATAGTCTTTACCTACACCTTTATATATGATACCTTCAAAAGCAGTTGGGGTACGAATAATTGCAGCTTTAGTAATAACACCCTGTATGTGCGAAATACCAGAAATTGATTTGAATTGTGGATAAAATTTTTGATTTAATGAAATGGGGTCGGTACTTACATCGGATTGATTATTGGTGTAATTAGAAATAATTACGTGCCCGCTAAACGCTGCGATTTTTTGCTGGATAGTTTGCTGCAATCCTACACCGGTAGCTACCGAAATAATCATCATTATTATTCCGATGGCGATTGCGGCAATTGCGATTTTAATTATGGGTGCTGCAATGCTACTTTGATTATTTTTGGAGGTAATTAGCCGTTTGGCAATAAAATGTTCTAGGTTCACAATTGTGTTTTGTTTATTAATCAGAAAAAATAGTGCAAAAACATGCTATTCGCGGTTTACTTTATTAAAATCGAATGCGGGACGGCACACCGAAATGTATTCGCAAGGTTCGTGAAACGGATTGGAATATTGGACACGAGTATTTTTGTCGATTTTAATAGATTGTCCTGCTTCAAGTACAATAGTTTCGTTGTCAATAACGAACTGTTTTTTACCTTTTATAATAAAGGTGTATTCTTCAAATTCTGGCGTTTGAAATGGCTCTGACCAATGTGGCGGGGCAATCATGTGTGCAATAGAAATATCTGTATTGTTTGTGGTTGGAATTCCGTGGTGTTCACCGATATATTTTCCGTCGGTTGTAGGCACGACAAAAGGTGTTTTTTGGATCACATATTTATTCATTATATAGCTAAGTATTAAATTATTTTTTTAACATTTTCATTAAAATTCCGAAAGCGCCCCGAATAAATGACGCACTGGTTACGACTTTTAAAACCGATTTTCCTACCACACTTGCGGTACTCGGCTCGGATGCTTGCCGCACCTCAGTCTCTTTTTGTTCTGTTTGTTGGGCCCGGGCAACTGCATCGTCAATTTTTTTAGATAGCATTTCATAAGCACTGTCGGCGTCAATTGTTACTGCATATTTTTTGACGAGATTCGATTTTGAAATTAACTCTTCAATTTCATCGTTAGATAAAATCCCCATTCTACTTTGAGGTGCCCGCAACATTGTTACGGCAAGTGGTGTCGGAATTCCTTTTTCGTTTAACGTGGTCACTAATGCCTCGCCTATACCAAGAGATGTGAGTACCTCATCGGTTTTGTAGAATTCGGAACTAGGGTAATTATCGGCAGTTTGTTTTATAGCTTGACGATCGTTTGCGGTAAAAGCCCGCAACGCATGTTGAATTTTAAGCCCTAATTGTGCTAAAACGCCACTTGGAATATCCGTTGGATTTTGCGTAATAAAGAAAATACCAATTCCTTTTGAGCGAATTAATTTAACTATGGTTTCGATTTGAACCAACAATGATTTACTGGCCTCGTTAAAAACCAAATGAGCTTCGTCAATAAATACCACTAATTCGGGTTGATCAGCATCGCCAATTTCAGGCATTTGATGGTATAATTCGGCTAATAAACTCAACATAAAAGTCGAAAATAACTTTGGTTTGTCTTGAATGTCAGTTAATCGTACAATATTAATATACCCTTTTCCATTTTCATCCAAGCGCATCAAATCGGTTACATCAAAAGAGGTTTCACCAAAAAACAAATTGGCGTTTTGCTGTTCTAACTCAACAATTTTTCTAAGAATAATTCCTGTTGTTGCTTTCGAAATTTTACCATATTCTTCTTCCAATGCATCGTTGCCGTCATTGGTAACATAATTTAAAAGCTTTTTAATATCCTTTAAATCAATTATTGGCATTTTATTATCGTCGGCATATTTAAAAATAATAGCCACTACACTTGCTTGTGTATCATTTAAATCTAATATTCTAGAAAACAATACAGGACCAAATTCATAAACTGTTGCGCGCAATCGAACACCATTTTGTGCCGAAAGCGACAATAGCTCTACCGGATAACTAGATGCAATATAGGGAATATCAATTTGGGCATGCCGCTCGATAATAAAGTTGTTTTCTTGTCCTTGTTTTGCAATACCCGAAAAATCACCTTTGATATCCATCATTAAAATTGGTATTCCAAATGATGATAATTGCTCAGAAAGTACTTGGATTGTTTTGGTTTTTCCTGTACCAGTTGCCCCTGCAATTAAACCATGACGGTTTAATGTTTTCAAAGGAATTTTAATTTTCGCCTCAGCAACTACAACATTGTTAAGCAAAGCACTTCCTAAAAGTACAGCATTTCCCTTGGTTGCATATCCTTTTGTAATTGCAGTAATAAATGCACTTTTATCTAACATATTGACAATGAGATTTGAAATTAGTATTATTTGCGGCAAGGTACTATTTTTTTATTTTTCAATAAAAGTAAAATAATAAAAAGCAATTTAAAATTTTATTAAATAATTAAAAAATAAAATAAAAAGCACTACTAAACCGTTATAGTTAAAGTAAAATCAAAAAGAATAAAACATTAGCTAAAACTAAGCAATTCATATAAAAATATTCATAAAATTAACATAAACGCATTATAATTGTTAAAATAAAAATAAAGTAATATAAATTTTAAAATTAATTTGTTTATTTCAACTAAAAAATTAAATTTGCTCCTACGCAATTTACATACAAACCTTTAAAAATTATTTAAATTAAAAAAAATGGCAAACGCAAAAAAAACAAATGAATCAAATGCAGGCGGAATGATGTCTGGAATTATTATTGTGGCATGTATTATCGTTGGAACCCTAATATGGAAATTCATAATGGGAGCCGCTAGTAACTTTGAGGGAAACAACCCCGAAACAGGACATCCATTAAATACTTTAGGTCAAGTTTATAAAGGAGGTGTAATTGTACCTGTTTTATTAGGAATGTTTTTAATGGTAATTGTATTTTCAATCGAACGCTTCATGGTAATTTCTAAAGCGTCAGGAACAGGAAATTTGGATACTTTTATGAGAAAGGTACAATCAAATATATCAAACAATCATATTGATGAAGCTATTATCGATTGTGATAAACAAAAAGGATCTGTTGCAAATGCAATAAAATCTGCTTTGATTAAATTTCAAGAAGTCAAAAAAGAAGGTTTTACAAGTGAAGAAGCAGCTGAAATGATTCACAAAGAAATTGAAGAGGCCACATCATTAGAGATGCCAATGCTAGAAAAAAATCTAACAATCATTTCAACAATGGTGTCTTTAGGAACTTTAGGCGGATTATTAGGTACCGTATCGGGTATGATAAAAGCATTTGGCGCATTGGCATCAGCAGGAACACCAGATCAAGCTGCGTTAGCAACAGGTATTTCTGAAGCCTTAATTAATACAGCCACTGGAATTGCAACATCTGCAATAGCAATTGTTTTTTACAACTTTTTTACATCTAAAATTGACACCTTAACCTATTCAATAGACGAGGCTGGCACAGCAATTGTAAACTCGTACCGAAGAATGAAAGGAAGTTTGAAATAATACCGAAGTAATTCTTAGAAAAAAGTAAAAGATTCAATTATGGCAAAAATAAAAATGACCAAAAAAGCAACATCCATTGACATGACTGCGATGTGTGATGTAGCTTTCCTTTTGCTTACTTTTTTTATCTTAACGGCTACTGCTAAAGTGCCCGAACCAATATCAGTTGACACACCTAGCTCAACCAATCTGCATAAATTACCAACCGATAGTTTGGTTTTAGTAACTGTTGGGAGTGGTAAAGAAAATGTGTTTTTTGATATAAAAGGACGAGATATTAGAGTAAAAGCATTAGAACTTATGGCTGAAAAGTACCAACTAAGTTTTACTGACAAGCAAAAAGCACAATTTAGAATCATGGAAGGATTTGGAGTGCCGATTCAAGAGTTGGGAGCAATTATTGATATGAAGAGCGACCAGCGCAATAAAGCGGGACAACAAAAAGGAGTACCGTTTGATTCGATAAATAACCAATTAAAAGATTGGATATACACTGCACGGCAAGCAAATATTGAACTCAATGGTCCATCGGCAGTTGAACTTCATTTTGCAATAAAAGGCGATGCAAAATTAGAATATCCAAAAATCCTAAAAATTATGGATATTTATCAAGACCAAAAAATCAACTCGTTCGATTTGGTTACAGGTTTACGAGGCAAAGATTATTAATTTAATAAAAAAATATAATGGCTGAATTAGATACAGGCGGCGGTGGCGGGGGCAAAGGCGGCAAGGTACGAAGTAAAAAATCGAATGCAAAAGTAGATTTAACCGCAATGGTTGACTTGGCTTTTCTTTTGATTACCTTCTTTATGTTGACTACTTCGTTGTCAAAACCACAGTCGATGAATTTAGGATTACCAGATAAAGAAGATAAAAACAAGCCAGACGAAAAACCAATGAAAGTTGACGAACGCAGAACGATGACCATCGTTATGGGCGAAAACAATTCGATTCAATGGTATATGGGTTTGTTTGATACACCAATTGCTGGTCCAAAAGCAGATTCGTACGGTAAAAATGGAATTCGAAAGGAATTATTAAAGCAAGTACAAGCGGTACCACAAATTACGGGTGATTCGAAAAAAGGATTAATTGTAATTATCAAGCCTACTAAAAAATCAAGCTACCGTAATTTAGTTGATATTTTGGATGAAATGGCAATATGTGGCGTTGAAACTTATGCAATTGTAAACGATATTACACCAGCAGAATTGAAATTAGTAACGCCTAAAACACTTTAATCATGAAATTAGACTTATTAAACAAAAATTGGTTGGATTTGGTATTTGAAGGTCGTAATAAGGCTTATGGTGCTTATGATTTACGCAAAAATAGTGCTAGTAACACCGTTAAAGGATTTATTGTTGGCTCACTAATTTTCGCAATAGCAGTGGCAACACCTGTTATAGTTGATTTAATTGGAAGTGGTGCAAATAACGATGACGCCTCACTAGATAAAAAAGTAGTTACAATTAAGCTACCGCCAAAAGAGAAACCGAAAGAAAACCTGCCACCACCACCGCCACCGCCACCAAAAGTAGATCAAATAAAATTTGTGAAACCAGTTGTGGCTAAAACGGAAGATATAACTGAAGAACCACCAAAAATAGTTGAATTAAAAG
>JAYVGC010000153.1:0-2533 GCA_043772535.1 Flavobacterium sp.
CGCTACCAAAATTTGCAGTAAAATTGAATAAATTCATCGCTCTTTTTTTATCAAAGATAGACATTTTTATTTAATTATGGGCAATTGCGGACAATCAAAGAATTTAAAATACCATTAACAACTCGTTAACAAACATTTGAAACTGCTTAACAAAATCAATATTATTTTACTACTACTTTTGAATTGTTCAAATAAATGAACAATTTAATTTACAAACTATTAAAATGAAAAACATGAAAAGCATTAAAATTTTAGCATTGATTTTGGTCTTAGGCCTATTTTCTTTTTCAGATGTACCAAATCGTAATCAAGCTGCCGCAAGCGACCGATTATCGGCACTAACCTGGAAGGCACAAACAGTTGAAGTTGGTGAAATACCGCAAGGAACTCCGAAAAAAATAGAATTTGAATTTAAAAACATTTCCAACAAGGCAGTTTTGATTTTAAATGTTAGTGGTTCATGTGGCTGTACTGCAACCGATTTCACTAAAACGCCAGTTGAACCAGGAAAAATAGGTAAAATTTCGGCAACGTATAATGCCGCAAACCTTGGATCGTTTTCAAAAACAATTTCTGTAACCATCAATAACGCAGAAATCTCAACCATTTTGACTCTGAAAGGAACAGTTGTTGCAACAAAAATCAATACTGAAAAGTCATAATTACAAAAGCCTCCAAATTTTAAAAAAATTTGGAGGCTTTACTATTACACTAAAAATTTAAATTGGGGTACCATATAAATCAAATTCAGTTGCTTCGATAATTTTTATATCGACAAATTCACCTGTTTTTAAATACTGTTTAGTAGCATCTATTAAAACCTCGTTATCTACATCAGGACTATCAAATTCGGTTCTTCCTACAAAATAGCCTCCTTCTTTTCTATCTATAATGCACCTAAACGTTTTTCCTATTTTTTCTTGGTTTAAATCCCATGAAATTTGCGATTGCAACTCCATCAATTCGTTTACACGAGCCGCTTTTACTTCGGCAGGAACGTCATCTTCTAATAAATAGGCATGCGTATTTTCTTCGTGAGAATAAGCAAAACAACCCATTCGATCAAATCGCATTTCTTGAACAAAATCTTTTAATATATTAAAATCTTCCTGAGTTTCTCCGGGATATCCAATAATTAAGGTAGTTCTAATTGCCATTTCAGGAACGGCTGCTCTAAAATCTTTTAATAATTTGGTCGTTTTTTCGCGCGTTGTACCACGACGCATTGATTTTAATATAGAATCTGAAATATGTTGCAAGGGTATATCAAGATAATTACATATTTTAGGTTCGCGTTTCATTATTTCTAAAACATCCATCGGAAAACCTGTTGGAAATGCGTAATGCAACCGTATCCATTCAATACCATCTACTTTAACCAAAGCCTCTAGAAGTTCGGCTAAATTGCGCTTTTTATAAATATCGAGTCCGTAATAAGTTAAATCTTGTGCAATTAAAATTAGTTCTTTTACACCATTTTTAGCCAAACCTTGAGCCTCTTTAACTAATTTTTCGATGGTTTGCGAAACGTGTTTGCCTCGCATTAACGGAATAGCACAAAAACTACACGGACGGTCGCAACCTTCGGCTATTTTTAAATAAGCATAATTTTTAGGCGTGGTAGTTAACCGCTCGCCAAGTAATTCGTGTTTATAATCGGCCCCCAGTGCTTTTAATAACTGCGGTAACTCGGTGGTGCCAAAAAATTGGTCAACGTTTGGAATCTCTTTCTCTAAATCAGGCTTGTACCGTTCAGACAAACATCCTGTTACAAAAACTTTATCTACCAAGCCACGTTCTTTTTTGTCAGCATATTCTAAAATCATATTTACCGACTCTGCCTTTGCATTATCAATAAAACCACATGTGTTAATTACAATAATATTTCCCTCAGACGCCTCAGGAGCTTCATGTTCTACATCCTTTCCGCTGGCACGCAATTGACCCATTAACACTTCGCTATCATAAACATTTTTGGAACATCCCAAAGTTATAACATTAATTTTATTTTTTTTTACCGATTTAGTTCGCATTATAAATTAATTTAAGAGCGCAAATTTACGCAATTATATTGATGTTTTGATATTAATCTTTTTATCGATTATATTTAGTTGCTATTAATCAGGTGCTAGGTACTTAGTGTAATTAGTAAAGCTAATATTGCAATTAAATAGAGGTGATTCTATAAATTTTTTAATACAAAATTGGAGTGTTTATAACTGCTTTTTGATGTGTTATTATCTAAAAAAAAGGAAGCCCTGTTACATATATCATTAGCCATAATAAAGTGAAGGCATTTATTAATTAACTATATTAACTGCAAAAAAAAATCCCACCAAAGGCGGGAATTAAATATTTTATTTAAAGTAGATTTATAATTTGGTAACTAATTTAGTTAATTTTGATTTTAAATTAGATGCTTTATTATCATGAATAACATTTTTCTTAGCCAATTTATCAATCATTGAAATAACTGATGCCAATTTAGAAGATGCCTCTGACTTATCTGTTGATAAACGTAATGCTTTAATGG
>JAYVGC010000154.1:0-46598 GCA_043772535.1 Flavobacterium sp.
TCAAAATTGATACCCTAGCGCTACATAAAGCCGCATCAAACGTTGAAATTAAATTAAAAAAAGCATCAGGCGAAGACACAGTAAAAGGACTCAATTACATAAAAATGATTATCGGTGGCACCTTTGGCTACCTCATCATGATGTTTATCATTCTCTACGGAAACATGGTCATGCGAAGCGTAATTGAAGAAAAAACATCTCGAATAATCGAAATTATAATCTCCTCTGTAAAACCATTTCAACTCATGATGGGCAAAATAATTGGCACATCACTTGCCGGTATTTTACAATTTATTATCTGGGCCATTTTAGGGCTAGCAGCAATGCTCATTTTAAGTCTGTTTTTTCACGTTCCCATTGGTTCAACCTCGGGCGTACAAAGTCAAATTCCCGCGGTAGCACAAGCCCAAATTACCTCCACAATGCAACTTTACATCAATGAAATATGGCATTTGCCACTAGCAACAATAATAGTATCATTTTTACTATATTTTATCGGCGGCTACTTTTTATACAGTTCATTTTATGCCGCAATAGGCGCCGCAGTAGACAACGAAACCGACTCCCAGCAATTTTTATTACCCATAATAATGCCACTTGTTTTAGGCGTTTACATCGGGTTTTTTACAGTCATTAACGATCCACACGGCACAGTAGCAACCATTTTTTCATTAATTCCGCTCACAGCACCAATAGTCATGATGATGCGAATACCATTTGGTGTACCATGGTGGCAAATAGCACTATCACTCACAATTTTGTTTGGTACCTTTTTTACTGTCGTCGTATTTGCTTCCAAAATTTATCGAATTGGAATACTCATGTATGGTAAAAAACCCACGTGGAGTCAATTACTCAAATGGATTCGAGTATAATTATTTATAGTTTATTTAAAGCGAATTATTTGGATTTATCAACCAAAATCGTTCCCGCTTTCCTTCCAAAACTTTGCCCAAAAAAGGCAAAGGTTTTTCCATTCAATCGGGGCTATCAAATTAATTTTGGGTCTTTTTTTATACGTATTTAGGCTGTCTTTTTTTATTAATAAATCAACAACTACCACTACATGAAAATAGCGTTATTAACTTGTCAAAAATTACCAAATTTACTGCCAGCCGAACATTTTTTAATTCCTGAACTAGCAAAGCACAACATCGTCGCAACAGCTGAAATTTGGGATAATAAAGATGTAAATTGGAGCCAATTTGACGTTTTAATTTTTAGAAACACATGGGATTATTACGAAAAACAAACAGCATTTGATATTTGGCTACAACAAATAGAACAACTAGGAATCAAAACCCTAAATTCAATAAAAATAATCAACCAAAATAAGCACAAATTTTATTTAAAAGATTTAGATAAATTAGGAATCAAAATTATTCCAACCGTTTTTATAAACAAAACCGATAATCTTGACATAGCCACAATTATACCAAAGCACTGGCAAAAAGCAGTCATAAAACCTGCATATTCAGCAGGATCATACCAAACACAAGTATTTAACGCATCTCAAACTGATACAACAAACCGCAATTACCAAACAATTGCATCCGAAAAAGAATTGTTATTGCAACAATTTATGCCCGAAATTCAAACCCATGGCGAAACATCATTTATTTTTTTTAATAAAAAATTCTCGCATTGCGTAAATAAAAAACCAGCCAATGGCGATTTCAGAATTCAAATCCAATTTGGAGGAAAATATACCCTATTTCACCCAAGTCTAGAGTTAATAAATCAAGCAGAAAAAATTGTTAATACATTTTCAGAAAATTTATTATATGCACGAGTAGACGGAATTATCATAAATAACATCATTCACCTAATGGAAGTAGAATGCATCGAACCCGATTTGTATTTTAACTTATGTCCTGATGCACAAGATTTTTTTGTAAATGAATTAATACAATTAATTTCGTAAATTTGCACCTTAAATTTATATGCAATAAAAACATACAACAACCTAAAATGAAAGTATATACTAAAACAGGCGACTCGGGCACCACAGCACTTTTTGGTGGTACACGCGTACCAAAAGACCACGCGCGAATTGACAGTTACGGCACCGTAGACGAATTAAATTCACATATAGGTTTAATTCGTGACCAAGAAATGAACCAGCAGTATAAAAATATTTTAATCGAAATTCAAGACCGCCTATTCACAGTAGGAGCCATTTTAGCTACACCTCCCGAAAAGGAGGTACTAAAAAATGGTGAAAAACGACTTCAAAATTTAGGCATCATCGAAAGTGATATTGAACTTTTAGAAAATGAAATAGACACCATGGAAGAGGCATTGCCACAAATGACACATTTTGTGTTACCAGGCGGGCATACAACTGTGTCATATTGTCACATAGCTCGTTGCGTTTGTCGTCGGGCAGAGCGCCTAGCAGTGCATTTAAATCACAATGAGCCTGTAGAACCGATTGCTATAAAATACCTAAACCGCCTTTCTGACTACTTATTTGTACTGGCACGAAAGTTGAGTTTTGACTTTGATGCCAATGAAGTAAAGTGGATACCAAGAAAATAGCCGTTTGTAGCAAACAAAAGTAAACGATAACGGTAAGTTAGTACAGTAGTAACCTGGTTCTATTGGAGATATATTTTTAGTTTTTGGTTACCGTTTTCAAATTGCTATCGTAGGTATGAAAATAGTTATCAAAAATTGCATACAAAGCTATGAAACCGCTTCTTGTCCCTAAGTTCTTACCTTTATTTAAAAAAAAATCCTTTTTTACTTGATTTATTCAAATAAAAATTTATTTTTGCAAAAATCTAAAATAGATAGCCCATGTACTGGACCTTAGAATTAGCATCATATTTAAGTGATGCCCCGTGGCCTGCAACCAAAGACGAATTAATAGACTACGCCATCCGAGCAGGAGCACCGCTTGAGGTTGTTGAAAACCTTCAATCAATAGAAGATGAAGGAGAAATTTATGAATCAATGGAAGAAATTTGGCCCGATTATCCCACCGATGAAGATTATCTGTGGAATGAGGATGAATATTAAATAAAAATTAAAAAAATTAAAAGGCTTCATTAGAAGCTTTTTTTTTGCTTAAATTCGCATTCATAATAACCAAAATAAAATACAACAAGCAGTTACTAATTATTACATAAAATTATGAGTTTCATAAACAGCATTTTAAAAGCCTTTGTTGGCGATAAATCTCAAAAAGACGTAAAGTCAATTCAACCACTTATAGCTAAAGTAAAAACTTTTGAAAGCTATTTAAGTAGCATATCAAACGATGAATTACGTGCAAAAACAGCTGAATTTAAATCAATAATTCAACAAGCCCGTGCTGAAAAAGATGATTTAATAGCTTCTAAAAAATCTGAAGCCGAAAATACTGCCGATATCGATGCCCGCGAAGATATTTACATCGCTATCGATACTTTAGAAAAAGAAGCCTACGAAATTTCTGAAAAAGTACTAAACGATATTTTACCTGAAGCGTTTGGTGTAATCAAAGAAACTGCAAAACGGTTTAAAGAAAATGCATCAATAACCGTAACATCATCTGAAAAAGATAGAGAACTTGCATCAACTAAACCCTATGTAACGCTGGTTGGCAATCAAACCAATTGGTCAAATACTTGGAACGCTGCTGGTAAAGAAATTACTTGGGACATGATTCATTATGACGTGCAGTTAATTGGAGGCGTCGTATTGCACCAAGGTAAAATTTCTGAAATGCAAACTGGTGAAGGAAAAACTTTAGTAGCAACGTTACCTTTATATTTAAATGCCTTAACAGGAAATGGAGTGCACTTGGTAACCGTAAATGATTATTTAGCAAAGCGCGATAGCACTTGGAAAGCACCATTATTCGAGTTTCATGGTATTACCGTTGATTGTATAGATAACCATCAACCCAACTCTGACGCACGCCGAAAAGCCTACGAAGCTGATATTACCTATGGAACAAATAACGAATTTGGTTTTGATTATTTGAGAGATAATATGGCAAATTCACCCGACGACTTAGTACAAAGAAAGCACAATTATGCAATTGTTGATGAGGTCGATTCTGTTTTAATTGATGACGCCCGAACGCCTTTAATTATATCTGGTCCCGTGCCAGACGGTGATCGTCACGAATTTACAGAGTTAAAACCCAAAATAGAAAATCTTTATAATTTACAACGGCAGCTAGCAAACGGATTTTTAACCGAAGCAAAACGATTAATTAAAGACGGAAATACAAAAGACGGTGGATTTCAATTACTACGAGCCTACCGAGCGTTACCTAAAAACAAAGCCTTAATTAAGTTTTTGAGCGAGGAAGGAAACAAAGCGTTATTGCAAAAAACTGAAAATCAATATATGGCAGACAACAATCGCGAGATGCCAAAGGTTGACGAAGCATTGTATTTTGTAATTGAAGAAAAAAATAACCAAGTAGAATTATCAGATAACGGAATTCAGTTTTTATCAAAAGATACCGATGCTACTTTTTTTATATTGCCAGATATAGGAACCGAAATTGCAATAATCGAACAGCAAAATTTAGAAAAAGATGCCGAAGCTGAGGCAAAAGAAAAATTATTTCAGGACTTTGGAATTAAAAGCGAACGAATTCATACATTAACACAACTTTTAAAAGCCTACACCTTATTTGAAAAAGACACCGAATATGTAATAATGGACAATAAAATTTTAATTGTTGATGAGCAAACAGGTCGTATTATGGACGGTCGTAGATACTCTGATGGGTTACATCAGGCCATTGAAGCAAAAGAAAACGTGACTATTGAGGCAGCTACACAAACATTTGCAACAATTACCTTACAAAATTATTTTAGAATGTATAGCAAACTTGCCGGAATGACCGGAACGGCAACTACAGAAGCAGGCGAGTTTTGGGAAATTTATAAACTAGA
The DNA here is from genome assembly GCA_043772535.1 of Flavobacterium sp. GTDB lineage: Bacteria > Bacteroidota > Bacteroidia > Flavobacteriales > Flavobacteriaceae > Flavobacterium. The sequence continues at coordinate 4,902 of JAYVGC010000154.1, forward strand.
TGTAGTAGAAATTCCAACGAATCGAGGTATGTCTCGTAAAGATAAAGAAGATTTAATTTATAGATCTGTTCGTGAAAAATTTAACGCTGTTATTGAAGATGTAGCTGAGCTATCGGCAGCGGGTCGCCCTGTGCTAATAGGAACAACATCTGTTGAGATTTCAGAAAAGCTAAGCCGATTACTAAAAATGCGCGGTGTAAATCATAATGTTTTAAATGCAAAAATGCACAAGCAAGAAGCTCAAATTGTTGAAGAAGCTGGTAAATCGGGCGTGGTAACAATTGCAACCAATATGGCTGGTCGTGGTACTGATATTAAATTGTCGGCTGAGGTAAAAGCGGCAGGTGGACTGGCAATAATTGGTACCGAACGCCATGATTCACGGCGTGTTGACCGTCAATTGCGCGGTCGTGCCGGCAGACAAGGAGACCCAGGAAGCTCGCAATTTTACGTTTCTTTAGAAGATAATTTGATGCGTTTATTTGGTTCAGAACGTGTTGCAAAAGTGATGGATCGAATGGGACTTAAAGAAGGCGAAGTTATTCAACATTCTATGATGACTAAATCTATCGAAAGAGCCCAGAAAAAAGTAGAGGAAAACAATTTTGGAACTCGTAAACGGTTACTAGAATATGATGATGTAATGAACGCACAACGTGAAGTAGTATATAAACGGCGACGTCATGCCTTGCATGGAGAACGTTTAAAACTAGATATCGCAAATATGTTATACGATACTTGCGAAGTCATTATAGGCGATAATAAAGCCAGAAACGATTTTAAGAACTTTGAATTTGAATTAATTCGGTATTTTTCGATAACCGCGCCAATCACCGAAAACGATTTTATCAAAAGTTCTGAAATGGAAATAACAGGTAAAGTGTATAAAGCTGCTTTAGAATATTATACCGAGAAAACGGCACGAAGTGCTCGCGAGGGATTTCCAGTAATTGAAAATGTATATAAAACTGAAGGCAATAAATTTGAACGTATAATAATGCCATTTTCAGACGGTATTAAAACCCTAAACGTGGTTACCGATTTAAAAAAAGCTTATGAAACCAAGGGTTCACAGCTGGTTGCTGATTTCGAAAAAAACATAACATTGGCAATTGTAGATGAAGCTTGGAAAAAGCATTTGCGAAAAATGGACGAGTTAAAACAATCAGTTCAATTAGCGGTTCACGAACAAAAAGACCCACTTTTAATTTATAAATTAGAGGCATTCAAATTATTTAGGTCGATGTTAAACGGTGTAAATAAAGAAGTTATTTCGTTTTTATTTAAAGGCGATTTACCACAACAAACCGTTGTGCAAGAAGCAAAACAAGTACCAAAAAAAATCAATTATGTTATTTCTAAAGACGATTTTGATAGTGACGAGTCGGATAACAATAAGCAACCACAACAAAGGCAAGTTACCGAAACTATTATAAGAAACTCGCCTAAAATAAATAGAAATGATACCGTAACCATAAAAAACATAACTAGTGGTGCAAGCGAGTCGATGAAATTTAAAAAAGCAGAAAGCTTACTGGCTTCGGGGCAATGGGTAATGGAATAATAAAATGTAAAATATTTATAATAATGCTCTTTTTGTATACCAATTAAAGAGCATTTTTAATAATTTAAAAGTAGTACAACGACAACTATACAGTATTTATGTAATTAAATTGTATGCAGTAAGTACTATTTAAACACGCATATCAGTAGTAATTATGACAAACGAACAGCAGTTGATTGCGTTTTACAATGAGGTTGAAAAAAGTATCGAACAAGGTACCTTTGCAAAACTTACATTAGCCAAAACCATTGGTAACCCACAATTGATGAATATTTATGTGCGGGCAATTATAGAAAACAACCGCTTAATTTTAGAATTAAAATATAAATACCAGCACGATGAACAAATGGAAGTATACCCTATTCACGAGGCATTTAAAGTATTAACCAATTATTTATCAAACCCTTTTCAATCAATGCTATTGTTTACTTGTATAAACGACATCACCTTAAAAATAAATAAAAAACAAGCCTACAAAATTGTGGTACAACCGCCAACTTTTAAAAATGCAGCTGATGTAATTGTAGCATTTTATAAGTAATACATTCTCTTTTTTTAACAGTTTTTTTTTCTTATTAAGCAAAATTTATAGTATTTTTAACAAAAAAAATGTTTAAAACTAATGTAGTAGATTCGTTGTTTAACCGTTTTCTATCTGAAAAAACCAAAGAAAAAAGTGAAAAAGTTATTGTATACATTGCAATAATAAGTTTTATTATTCATTTACTTTTAATTGCGTTTGTATCTTTAAATTGGATATCACCACCCGATTTTGCTGGATTACTAAAAAATCCAATGGTTGCAATATATACGCCGTTTTCATTTATATTACTCTATGAAGCTTATTTATTAGTATATTATTTACCAAAATCAACAACTAAATATATAGGTAAACAGTACGAGATTATTACGTTAATTATTATTCGTAGGATTTTTAAGGATTTATATAAACTTGAGTTTACAACCGAGTGGTTTAGTAAAAAAGATGATATTTTATTTGTTTATGATGTAGTTGCCGTTTTAATTTTATTTTACCTAATATATCTTTTTTACAAAATTGTAGCTGTTAAACCAAGACTTGAAATTTCGGCAGAAGTAGAAAGTTTTATCACATTAAAAAAAATAATTGCCACTTTGTTGGTTCCAATATTTTTAATATTAGCTATTTACAATTTTAGTTTTTGGATTTATGAAACATTTTATTCCTTAAACCAAAGCGCAATTTCTATCAAAAATACGAATAAAATCTTTTTTGATGAATTCTTTACAATTTTAATATTGATTGATGTTTTATTACTACTTTTTTCGTTTTTACACACCGATAAATTCAACCAAGTTATTCGTAATTCGGGTTTTATTATTTCAACTATTTTAATAAAATTATCATTTAATATTGACGGTGTTTTAAATGTTATTGTCACTTTAGTTGCAGTGCTACTTGGCGTTTTAATTTTATATATTCACAACAAGTACGAAAAACTTGAGAACACTAGTTTTTGATTTTTTTTTACTGTGTAGGCATCATCGTTACTATTATATTTTGAATGAATATTTGTTCATAATTATTTACAGTAACGACGCATTTTTTATTATCACTTCAACGTAAAATTAAAGCCAAAAGAGGTTGTCATTAAATTGTACATTTTGCAGTGTTCAGCAGTAGATATTTTTGTACTAAAAGCTGTAAATCAAATAATTAATATAAATTTACAATTCTATTTTTAAAATTTTCATTTAATTTATTTTGCAATTACCCGAAGATTGCGTATTTTAATATCATCTTTTTGGCAAAAAAATATCTAAAAAACGATGTTGATCTGAAATGAAGTGCTACGATTTTCATTGGAAATTAAAGTTTGGTGAGCTGATTTTTAATTCAAGCCCATTTAACCCATAAAGTATCTTTTTAATATGATGTCGCTATTTAATACAGATAATATCAAAGCAATTCATCCCAAAAAAGTAACAGTTCGGTAAGATCAAATTTTTTTATGCTAATGATCTTTGTTTCTTTGTGGCATCAAAATTTTATAAATATGAAAATCTTATTCTCGGCTCTTATTTTATTAGTTTCTTTTTTTGGAATTGCTCAAAACACCATCAGTGGAACCGTTATCGATGCGAAAAAAAAGCCAATTATAGGCGCAAATGTATTTATCGAAGGTACTTATGACGGTGCCACAACCGATAAGAATGGAAATTTTTTGTTTATAACCACTACCGTTGGAATGCAAAAACTTCAAATTTCATGTTTATCTTCTGAAACTGTTATGCTTGTTATTGATGTTGCGAAGTGCAGCGGCAAAATTTATATTTTAAAAGAAAGTGTAAATACCTTAGATGCTGTGGTGATTGCTGCTGGCACCATGAACACGGGTGAAAAATCGAGGATTTCAATGTTAAAGTCGATGGATATTGTAACCACAGCGGGATCTAATGCAAATATTGTAGCTGCTTTGCAAACGTTGCCAGGTACCAATAATGTTGGCGAAGACGGACGTTTATTTGTTCGGGGTGGTGAGGCTGACGAGACCCAAACGTATGTTGATGGTTTAAGAGTTGCGCAGGCTTACGGTGCGCAAACTGCTAATGTGCCGTCAAGAGGACGGTTTTCGCCGTTTTTGTTTAGTGGTATTTCATTTTCAACAGGTGGTTATTCTGCCGAGTATGGTGAAGCGTTATCGAGTGTGTTGCTTTTAAATTCTAACGACGAAGAAACTGAAAATAAGACCGAAATACAAGTAATGTCTGTTGGTTTTGGATTTGCAAAGGCTTTTAAACGAAACAAAAATTCAATTCGAGTTAACACCTCTTATATTAATCTGATGCCTTATCAAAAATTAGTCCCTCAAAATATTAATTGGAATAAGCCCTTTCAGTCAGCTGCTGGTGAGGCAATATACCGACGAAATTTTGCAAATGGAATTTTTAAATTTTATGTAGCTTTTGATCGTCAAGAGTTTGATTTGAATCAAGAAAGTATAAATTCGGTTACTGTAAACAGAATTAATTTAGGAAATAGTAATTTGTACTTAAATAGTAATTATGATGCAAAATTAGGCAACGGGTGGCAACTTACTGCTGGTTCAAGTTATGGTATTAGTGCTAACAAAATTGGTTTAAATTTTGATACTGTTAAAAATAGTGAGTACGCAACGCACTTAAAGTTTAAAATGCGCAAATCGTTTTCAGATCGAATAAAACTATCTTTTGGTTCAGATTATTTTAGTACCAAATTCGATGAAAACTTTGTTTCAAGTTCTGGATTTAATTTTACTAGCGGCTACAATTCAACTATTTTTGCCACGTTTGCAGAAAGTGATGTTTTTTTATCTAAAAAATTTGCGACTAAAATTGGTCTTCGGTATAGTTACAACGCTATGTTGGGTGAAACTGCTATTGCACCGCGATTTTCGATGGGTTATAAAATTGCAAAACACAGTACTTTGTCTTTAGCTTACGGAAGTTTTACACAAGCACCTAAGCAAGACTATTTAAAATATGCTGATTATTTAGCATCAGAAAAAGCATCGCATTACATTTTAAATTATAATTATAGCAAAGAGCGTCGTACGCTTCGTACCGAAATTTATTTTAAAGACTATACTAATTTGGTAAAATTTAATACTATCGCACCGCAGTTTAATGCTGTTTATAGTAATCAAGGTAGTGGCTATGCTAAAGGATTAGAAGTTTTTTGGCGTGACGGAAAGACATTTAAAAACCTAGAATATTGGTTGTCATATTCATATATAGATACAAAACGAGATTACAAAAACTATCAAACAAAAGTGACTCCTAATTTTGTTGCGGCTCACACTACTTCAATAGTCGGTAAATATTGGGTAAATGATTGGAAATCGCAAATTAGTGTTACTTATAATTTTGCCACTGGACGACCGTATAACAACCCAAACGAAACCACTTTTATGAATGGTAAAACACGCGATTTCAGTAATTTGAGTCTGAGTTGGGCCTATTTAATTTCGCAACAAAAAATACTTTATTTTTCAGTTAATAACGTGTTGCAAACGCAAAATGTATTTGGATATGAATATGCCAGCACACAAAATGCGAATGGCGCATACGATCGTCGAGCTATTACTCCTACTGCTGATAGTTTTTTCTTTCTTGGATTTTTCTGGACCATTAGTACTGATAAAAAAGACAACCAATTACGCAATCTTTAAGTACAGTATTGCAACTTTTTACACAGATAAAGTTAAACAATTCATCCTCAAAAAGCAACAATTCGGTAACAATCAATTTTTAAATAAGTAAAACATACCGAAATTTGTAGTGTCAAAAAGAAATAACAATACTCGTTTCGACCAACAATTATAAACAATAAATAAACCATTTAAACCATTTTATCATGAAAAATTTAATTTTAGTTTTCGCATTATTATTAGCAACTTTGTGTGCAAAAGCACAAGGTCAATTTGAACAAGGCATGGGACAAGCATTAGGACTTTGGGGTCAGGGCAAGCCAACCGAAGCAACAGCACTTTTTGAGCGAATAGCAGTTGCCGAAAAAACATCATGGTTGCCCAATTATTACATCGCATTAATCAGTACAACAGAGGCATTTAATCCAAAAAATAAAGAAAATTTAACGCCACTGTTAGCCAAAGCAAATAGCGCGCTAGATGTAGAACTTGCCAAAACGCCAAATAATCCGGAGCTTTTAGTGGTTCAAGCAATGACAATGACCGCACTTTTAGCCTCAGACCCAATGACGTATGGAATGACAATGTCGCCAAAAATTACAGGTCTATATATTCAAGCTGCTATGATTGCACCGCAAAACCCGCGTGTTGTATTAAATAAAGCTCGTTTTGAAATTGGTGGTGCAAAATGGACTGGTGTCGATGTTAAAAAATTATGTGCAGATGTGGAACGTTCACGCGAATTATTTGCTAATTTTAAGCCAGAAACTGCATTCTCACCAAAATGGGGTGCTGACCAAGTTGACGTTATTTTAAAAGATTGTAAATAATAGTGCTGCCAAGCTGTTATAATTAGTATATCTCTAAAGTAATAAAGTCGTGTTGCCCACATTTTTTAAGTGGGCAACTGTTAAATACAACGCAAGCAATGAACACGAATTATTTTAACATCAAAAAAACTTTTATTTTAACAATCGTTATTTTTGTGGTGATTAAAAGTATCGATGCACTTTTTGGTACTGTCCCAAAAGTAGATCTTGATTTATTAATTTATTTTGGTTTTACCACATTATACACTTTTTCGCTATCATTTGCAAACGGTCAAGTATTTTGTTATTTAGATACCATTTTCGCAACCGATCGATTTTCTACAAAAAGACTAATTAGTGGTTTTTTGGCAACGTTCGTTATATCGTTATTGGTCATATTTTTGTTACATGTTTTCGAAAAAGTACTGGTCAATCGTTTGTCGTTTAGTAATTTTATTCAAAACGAAAAACCTGAGAGTTACGTCGTTTCAATAATTATTACATTTTTTGTGTCGCTTTCTATTTATGCTTTTCAGTTTTATAAAGCCTATCAAGACAATAAAGTGAAACAGCAGCAAGTAATTGCTGGTAATGCAAATGCTAAATTTGAAAGCTTAAAAAATCAAATCGACCCTCATTTTTTATTTAATAGTTTAAATGTTTTGAGCTCGTTAATAGAAGAAAACCCTGATAACGCCCAAAAATTTACCACTTCATTATCCAAAATTTACCGCTATGTGCTAGAACAAAAAGATAAAGAACTTGTAACTGTAACCGAAGAATTAGCGTTTGCAAAAACATATATGAATTTATTAAAAATGCGGTTTGAAAATAGCATTACTTTTGATTTGCCCGAAGCTTTTAATAACGATGAAGCAAAAGTAGTACCACTTTCATTGCAATTATTACTCGAAAATACAATTAAACACAACATAGTTTCAGAGCAGCGCCCTTTACATATCAAAATTTTTATTGAAAAAAACAACTTGGTTGTTCAAAATGATTTACAAAAAAAAGAAGTTCTAGGCGACCGAAAAGGTGTCGGATTGCAAAATATTATCAGTCGCTACGCCATTTTAACCCAGCGGCAAGTAGTAATCGTTCAGTCAAAAAGTCAGTTTTTAGTTTATTTGCCCATTTTAACAAAACAAATCAATATTATGGAAACAGTCACAAATTTTTCAGAAAACACAGCATACAATAAAGCAAAGCAGCAAGTCGAAAAAATAAAGGGCTTCTATGGCAATTTAATGTCGTATTGTATCGTAATTCCAATTTTAATTTTTATCAATTTATCTTATTCACCAAAACATTTGTGGTTTTTTTATTCAGCAATCGGTTGGGGAATCGGCTTAATTTTTCATGCGCTGTCCGTATTTGGACTAACTTCTAATTGGGAAGAACGCAAAATACAAGAAATGATGAACAAAAGTAAAGAACAAAAAAATACGTGGAATTAATTTTTAAAAATAAACTTATAATGGAAATTCAATCAAATAACGACGAGCAAATAAGGTACGAAATAGCAGCTAAAAAAGTAAAAAAAATAGCACGGTTTTACCGTCATTTCGGAATATATTGCATCGTAAATTTATACATTATCTTCATTAATATTCAAAATTTAGACGCTGGCGAAAGTTACTTTCAATTCAAAAATTTCGCTACTGCATTTTTTTGGGGATTAGGATTAGCAGCGCACGGATTTAGGGTTTTTGGACCAAATGTTTTTTTTGGAAAAAAATGGGAAGAACGAAAAATAAAACAATTTATGCAAGAATACCAAACACAAACGCAAAAATGGAGTTAAGTTTTTTGTGAAGCTACTCCGGCTATCCATTGCAAGTTTTTACTAAAATAGGTTGTTTTTGTAAGCAAAAAAAAGAGCTTCTTAGGTCGCTTTTTTTTAGCAACAAAAACAAACCTACTTTAGCAAAAAGCTTTCCATTACTATCCAGGCTAAAAAAGAAGCAACAACCAAACAGTTAGTAAGCCATAACGTATTCAATTTTTTTTAAATGAACATCATTATCATCGAAGACGAAAAACCAGCCGCACGGTTATTACAACGAAAAGTAGAAAAACTTGGCTTTGTTGTCAATAAAATGCTACACTCGGTAGAAGAAGCAATTATTTGGTTTGAAACCAACAATCATCCCGATTTAATATTTCTTGACATTCAACTTTCTGATGGGCTATCCTTTGAAATTTTTGAAAAAGTAGAAATAAAATCGGCCGTAATTTTTACAACCGCTTACGATGAATATGCATTGCGGGCTTTTAAACTCAATAGCATAGATTATTTATTAAAACCAATTGACGAAGACGACCTAGAAACTGCCATTATCAAATTCAAAACCCAACAACCACAGCAAGAAATGCAGCAATTTGACTTTGAACAAATCAAACGAATGCTAGTAAATCCATCAGAAAAAACGTATAAAACGCGCTTTACAGTAAAAATAGGACAACATTTAAAAGTAATTACAACCGACGAAATTGAATGTTTTTATTCTGAAAATAAAGGCACTTATATTCACACCACCACAAATCGAGATTATTTAATAGATTCAATACTTGAAGTGATTCAAGCAGAATTAAATCCAAAAGACTATTTTCGAGTAAGCCGAAAATTTATTGTGCCGCTAAAAGCAATTAATGAAATACAACTGCACAGCAATTTGCGATTAAAAGTGATTCTACCAACCTACAAAGGCGATGAGGTAATTGTTAGTCGCGAAAAAGTGCAGGAATTTAAAAACTGGTTGGGGTAAATCGTGTATTGCAAATTAAACAAGTAATTCAGGGTAAAATTTCATAGCAACAAAACCCATGCAGTTAAAAAACGGTAGTGTTTTATAATCATGAAAAAACAAAAAAAATAGCACATGTAAAACAATTAATAATTAGATGGTAACTCTAATTATGATGCAATTTTTTTGATTGTAAACTAAAATTTTATTGTTTTGAGTAAAAATTTAAACAATATATTTCTTTCTGATTTCTATTAAAATAAAAAGCAATGCCGTAAATGCAATAAAAAAAGGAACTATGTATTCAATTAATCCTAAAGGCAGTAAAATTGCAATTAATAAAAGTTGAAATCCTAATCCGTAAACAGAAAGTAACGTCATAAACCAATTAGGAAATGTTTTAACTCGATATGCTTCTTTATCCAAAAAATGAATAATCTTGTCAAACGCACCGTATACAATTGTGTAAACAGCAAATAATATGTTTACCATTCGTTGGCTTTCTCCTGGTAACGCTTTTGGCGTTTTATATTCAAATATCTTACTGGTTGTATCGCCACCAATAGATTTATTTCTTAAAATTACGTAATAATAATTATATAATGTTCCTTGTAATTGAATACTAAAAAAAGCTAAAAGTGTAAACCAAATGGTAGTTTTAGAAACATAACAGATAGACATTAAAAACATAAAATTTAAAATAATATCAAAAATACTATCTAAATAGCGACCTGAGTAGGACGGAGTTTTTTTTAATCGTGCCAATTCTCCATCAGCGGCATCAATACCAGATTTTAAAACAATAAAAAATCCTGCCCAAGCAAAAAAGTGATTTACTATACAATAAATGGCTAAAAGCCCTGAAACTCCGAATAAAAACGTAACATGAATAGGAGTAAAGCGGCTATTTTTTAATAAATTAGCTACAAATTTTCCGAAAGACCTTCCATAATCTGATAAATCTAAAAATGTATCTTTTTCAGCAAGTTTTGACATTAAAAATAGTAAATCAATATAATTGACAATATAGTCAGTATGCAAAAGTACTATATATTTACAATTTATTGACCTCTACTTTACAATATTTGAATCATTTACGAATAAACAAAAGTTAAAAGTTTGCCTTTAAATTTAATTTTAAAACAAAAGAGGTAAATTGCCGTGTTTTTACTTAATAATTATTAATTAGTACATATTTAATTTTAAAATTTACGATAATGGCCATTCCAAGTTTAAAAATAATCGATGCTTTACGTACAACCGCTAATCAACTTCAAAACGGCAGTCGTTATGAATGGGGGCACATGGGAAGTTGTAACTGTGGCAACTTAGCACAAACTATAACTTCGTTTTCAAGAGCCGAAATTCAAAAGCATGCACTCGAAAAGCGAGGAGATTGGAGCGAACAGTTAATTGATTATTGTCCTACTTCGGGTTTTCCGATGGATTTGATAATTGAAAAAATGATTGATTTTGGCTTTTCAAAACAAGATTTACGTCATTTAGAATGGCTTTCAGATACTGATATTGTAAAAGAGGTGCTGAAAGATACATCGATAACCCATTTGAGTCGCAACTCAAAGCAAGATACTATTTTATATATGAAAACGTGGGCGAACATATTGCATGATAAACTGCTTGAAACCATTAAATTAGATATTAATGAGCACCAATTGCAACCTCTCTGTAATAAGTAACTATAAAGGAAGCAAAAAATCAATGTTGAGTCGAATATAAAGTTCAAAATTGGTTTTTATTTTTTTATAAGATATTTTGAATATCATCAAAATTATTATTACTCTTTTTTGACTCTAAAATTAAGTAAAATTGCACGCCAAATAAAAGTGAGGCTATAATTAAGTGAATGGGTTGAGAACCAACTGGAAAATCAAAATAGTACATCGCTATTCCTGTTATAATTTCAGAAACAATTAGCACTTGTACCCATATTAATTTTGTAAAATTAAAGCTCAATTTTCTGTTTAAATAAAACAAATAGCCATTCAATCCTAAAACCAATAATGAAAATGATCTGTGAATGTAAAATATGACCGTCGGATTTTGCAACCATAAAATACTTTGTGTAACTCCATTTTTTATTTCATTATCAATGTACTGTCGCACTTGCGTGCCCATAATTATTTGCGCTAACGTAGCTACCATTGCGAGCCAAAGTAATTTATTAAAATTTACAATTTGTAGTTTTGTATTTGGAGCGCAGGGTTTACCATTTGAACTTTTAATAATGTATAAAATTAAAGCCACAATTACTAATGCCGCAACCATATGTATCGTTATTTTGTAAACACTCAAATTAGAATCGACCACAGTTTTACCCAACCACGCTTGAAAACCCATCATAAAAACTACAATCCACGAAAAAAGAGTTACTTTTTTATTTATTTTCCAAAACCATAGTGCACCAATTGCCATTAATAAACACGCTAATCCAGCTAAGGCGCCTAATAATCGATTCACGTATTCAATCCAAGTGTGGTACACATTAAATGTTGCATAATTATGTTTTGCATATTTTTGCCAGTCAATGTCTTTAAATTTTGTTCCAGTTTTAAAATCTGCTTTTGCAACCAGTAAAACTTCGTTTTTTATAATAACTTGACCCTTTTCAAATTCGCAATTTGGCGCCCACGTTAACTGCTGCAATGTTGTTGGAGGAATATAATAACCGAAGCATTTTGGCCAATCGGGACAACCCATTCCTGAACCTGTCATTCGAACTAAAGCACCTGCAATGATTACTAAATAAACTAAAACCAAAGTCGTCCTAGTTATAATTGGAAATATTTTTTTCATTTTTTTTACTATTTTTTTTCTCGAAAATCTTTATTTTGTTTTACCTAATGGCTATTTAACTGAAGTAATAAACTTATGCTAAATACTTCATCATTAATTCGAATTACAATTGTCTAATTTGTTTTATGTAAATTTAATACAAATAAAACGGTAATAAAAAGCTTTTCAAAGTCCAAATTATAATTTTTGGTACAAGCCCATTTTTTTTGCACGTTTCAAAACAAATTGATAAGCGGCCTCATATTCATTAGCAATTTCACCTTCCAAAATAGCATCTTTAACAGCTTCTTTTAAAACACCAATTTCTCGTGATGGTTTTATATCAAAAAGTGCCATAATTTGTTCGCCAGTAATTGGTGGTTGAAAATTGCGTATGGAGTCTTTATCTTCAACTTCAATTATTTTTGCTCTCACTAAATCAAAGTTTTGATGATACTTTTTAAATTTTGATGGATTTTTAGTAGTAATATCGGCTTCGCACAAGGTCATTAAATGTTCAACGTCGTCGCCGGCATCAAAAACCAGTCTTCTTACCGCCGAATCAGTAACAATTTCATCTGCTAAAATGATTGGTCGCGAACTCATCATTATCATTTTTTGTACAAATTTCATTTTTTGATTTAAGGGCATGTGCAAGCGCTCAAATATTTTTTTAGCCATTTTACCACCCAAAAATTCATGTCCATGAAAAGTCCATCCTACTTTTTTACTAAATTTTTTGGTTGGTGCTTTCCCAATGTCATGCAATAATGCTGCCCATCTTAACCAAACATCATTTGTATTAGGACAAATATTATCAACTACTTCTAGGGTATGATAAAAATTATTTTTATGGGTATGCCCTTCAATTTCTTCTACATTATTTAGCGACGTTAATTCTGGTAAAATTAAATTCAATAAACCCGATTTGTATAGTTTTAAAAATCCTAGCGATGGCTTTGAAGTCATCAAAATCTTATTCAATTCGTCCACAATTCGTTCACCCGATATAATATTTATGCGATGCGCATTTTTTTTGATTGACTCAAATGAAGTACCATCAATTTCGAATTCTAATTGTGATGCAAACCGTATGGCACGTAGCATTCGTAACGGATCATCCGAAAAGGTAATGTCCGGATTTAATGGGGTTTGTATTATTCTTTTTTCTAAATCTTCAACACCATTAAACGGATCTATTAATTCACCGCGAGTAGCAGTATTTAATGAAAACGCCATGGCATTAATTGTAAAATCACGACGATTTTGGTCATCTTCTAAAGTTCCGTTTTCTATTAAAGGGTTGCGACTGTTGTGATTATAAGACTCTTTTCTCGCTCCAACAAACTCAATATCAATATCTTTGTATTTAAGCATTGCTGTTCCATAGGTCTTAAATATTTGTACTTTTGGTTTGTTTGGTAGTAATTCTGCTACCTTAAGTGCTAATGCTATTCCTGATCCGATTGCAACAATATCGATATCCTTTTTTGATTCGCGACCTAAAATAAAGTCACGCACAAAACCACCGATAACATAACTTTCAATATAAATTTCGTTACTTGCTTTTGTAATTATATCAAAAATTGGTTGTTGCAGTGCTTTTTTATACTTCATTTAATGTATTTGAGATAAAACATATAATATTTATTTTATTTGCCTCCATTTCTAAATTAATCATTTATTTTACAAATTTACAATTTAGAGGTCATTTTTTCAATCTTTTTTTGGTTTTTTAATCGTATTTTTTTTGACCGGTTTTAAAATTTTATTTAGACCTATACTAGCCACACATTCGCCTTTTCAAAGCTATTCTGTTCTGCTACTAATATGTTTTATACTAATATTAAAAAATATGCAAATTACTTCAATTTATAATTTGATATAAATTTTGGTATTCAAATCAAATTTTTTTATCATATTTGTTATGAAGTTTTGGTATAAACAATTGTTAATTAAATTATAGTTGTCAAAATTTGAAATTTTTTGATTTAAAATAATAAAGAGTATTGGTATAGCTTAAAAAAAATATATAAAATAGGTATTTAGTAATGAAAAATAGTATGCTGGTATTTGTATTAAATACTGCTTTAAGTTGTTTTGCTCAAGAGCAGTTGTTACTTTATTTTGATAGTAATAAGTTCGAATTATCAAAAACGGAAAGTATTAATTTTCAAAATTGGATTGGGTTGAATAAAGAATCCAAAATTATAGCTATAAATGGTTATACTGATGAAGAGGGAAGTACTAGCTCTAACGATTCGTTAGCAAAAAAAAGAGTCGAATTTGTGTACAATTTTGTAAAAAAAGACGTTGCAATCAGAGATGATTTTAAAAGTAGAAGTTTTGGCGAAAACTTTATTCAATCTAAAAATAAAGCATTAAACCGAAAAGTTTTAATTTACTATATTCAAAAAAAAGATCTAAATCAAGAACTTAAAATTTTAGGTATCCATCCCATCAAAAGCAAAATTGTAGTAAAAGCACCTCGCACGTTTGTAGGGGATATAGAAATTGAAAATCCTGATGGATCTGTGTCTAAAATGGTTTTAGATCAAGAGTTTATGAAAACAATTGATCGTGCCAAATCAGGTGAAAAAGTAAAGCTTGATAATTTAAATTTTGTAATAAATACGTTCATAGTAACAAATAATTCACGTCCTAAAATGTTCGAGTTGCTGTCAGTGCTGCGTCAAAATTTGAAACTTAAAATCGAAATTCAAGGTAACTTGTGCTGTCAGCCCATTGATAGATTAAACTTATCGACCGAGCGTGCTAAAGCGATTTATAATTTTTTGATTTTTTACAAAATAGACAAAAGCCGCTTAAGTTATAAGGGTTTTGGAAGTTCAAATCCGATTTTTACATTACCTGAAAAATCAGAACAAGAGCGCGCTGCCAATAGAAGAGTTGAAATTTTAATTTTAGAAAATGAATAAATATGTTTTTTTATTTGTCTTTTTTTTGAGTACAAATTTTACTTGTTTGGCACAATATAAATTCGAAGTTTTTTTTGATTTTGGAAGTGAATACCCCAATCAAGAAAATGAGAAACTACTTTTAAAATGGATTCTCAAAAATCCAAAAGTACAGGTTTATAAAATTTCGGGTTATTGCGATAGCGTTGATGTAAACGATTTTAACAAAGAATTATCTACAAAACGAATTAATTATGTTATCGATATTTTGGCGGCAAACTCAATTTCAATAAAAAAAAACAGTATCATCGATTCGAATGGTAAAAATTTTAAACAATCTAAAATTCAGTCCGAAAACAGAAAAGTTTCGTTTGAATATGAAGTTATAGAACCACAAAAACCAACTAAAAATAAAAACTTAACTCCGCCAGGAACAGCACTGTTTGGGGCGTTGCCTAAGCAAGAATTAATAGAAAATAAAGTGGCGGTTAAATTTGAAAATAAAAAAATTGGTGATGTTATTCGTCTTGTAAAAATAAATTTTTATTTAAATTCTGATGAAGTTTTACCCGATTCTTATGATGAAATTAATGATTTATTTGAAGTTTTAAATGCCAATCAAAGTTTAAAAATCGAGATTCAAGGGCATATATGTTGCAACTTTATTGAGAATGGTTTAGAATTATCGCAATTTAGGGCGTCGTTCATTGTTGATTATTTAGTGTCACTTGGAATTAATGCCAATCGTCTTACATATTCTGGTTTTGGAAATTCGAAACCTATTTTTCCTATTCCTGAAAAGAACGAAAAAGAACGCATTGAAAACCGTAGGGTCGAAATTTTAATAACAAATTTATAAAACTTTTTAATGGTTTATATGTAAAAAAAAGCTGCATTGAGCAATTGTTTAGTACATTTGCTTGTTATAATGCTAAAATTAAGCAATCCAAAAATTATGCAACATATTATTGATCGATTTATAAGTTATGTGATTATCGATACTGAATCAGATCCAAATTCGACGACAACACCAAGCACCAAAAAGCAATTAGTTTTAGCTAAATTATTAGTAAATGAACTAAATAAAGTAGGTTTAACGGATGTAACTATCGATACAAATGGCTACGTGATGGCAACTTTGAGTAGTAATGTTTCTTATGATGTGCCAACTATTGGTTTTATTTCTCATTACGATACAACACCCGATTTTACTGGTGCAAACGTAAAACCACAAATTATTCGTAATTATAATGGTGAAGAAATTATTTTAAATAGCAAACAAAATATTGTGCTATCTCCTAATTATTTTAAAGATTTACTACTGTACAAGGGGCAAACGTTAATTACTACCGACGGTACCACTTTATTAGGCGCTGATGATAAGGCAGGCTTAACAGAAATTGTAACGGCAATGGAATATTTAGTTCAAAATCAAGACATCAAACATGGTAAAATTAGAATATGTTTTACACCAGACGAAGAAATAGGTCGAGGAGCAGATTTATTTGATGTCGAAAATTTTGGTGCACAATGGGCTTATACGATGGACGGTAGTCAAGTAGGTGAATTAGAGTATGAAAATTTTAATGCAGCTGCTGCAAAAATTACGTTCAAAGGTAAAAGTGTACATCCCGGGTATGCAAAAGGTAAAATGATAAATTCGATGTTAATTGCTAATGCATTTTTATCAAAATTACCCAAGAAGCAAACCCCACAAAAAACAAAAGGATACGAAGGATTTTTTCATGTGCAACACTGTAAAGGTAGTATTGAAGAAACTGTTGTAGAGCTAATTGTGCGCGATTTTGATGCAAAAAAATTTAAAAAACGCAAAGATTTATTGCAGGACTTTACCAATAAATTAAATAAAAAATTCGCAAAACAATTTGGTGCACCGATTGTAACTTTGGAAATGAAAGACCAATATTATAATATGAAAGAAAAGGTGGCACCGGTTAAATTTATTGTTGATTTAGCTGAAAAAGCTATGATATCACTAGGGATTAAACCGTTAATAAAACCAATTCGTGGCGGAACTGATGGTTGTAGATTAAGTTATATGGGATTACCATGTCCCAATATCTTTGCTGGTGGACATAATTTTCATGGAAAGTACGAATATATACCTGTAGAAAGTATGCAAAAAGCGATTGATGTGATTGTTAAAATTGTCGAATTAACCGCTACAGAATTTACTAATAAACCAACAAATAAGATGATTGGTCGCAAAAATTAATTAAAAATCAAGTCTATAATCTAGGGTAAATTGCAAGTTGTTGATTTGTATATTATTAAATGCAAGTAACACTTTCTTGTGTTGTAATTTTGAATTAAAATTTATCAAAATGAACTGTTTAAAATCAAATAAATATCGGGTTATATTTTGTTTTTTATTCTTATCTTATATTTTTTTTTGTCAATCTTGTGTAAGAATGCGCATGAATGCCCATCAAACGGAAGTTTTTTTTAAAGCAACAAAAACCGTTTACATTGATAGTACGCTCGATTTGGACGGTGGTACAACACATTTTATTCAAACAGGCAATAACAATTATCCGACACTATTTTTTATTCACGGATCGCCTGGAAGTTGGGATGCATATAAAAATTATTTAAAAGATACGTTGTTACTTAAAAAATTTAGGCTCATTGCCATTGATCGCCCTGGATTTGGTTATAGCAATTTTGGAAAATCAAAAAATTTATTTGAACAAGCGCATAGTATTGAAAATAGTATACAGCATTTTAAAAATGATAAACCTATTTTTTTGATCGGACATTCATACGGAGGACCTTTAGTAGTAAAAATGGCGGCCGATAAACCAAATGATTATGATGGTATCATCGTTTTATCGGGTGCTTTAGATCCTGCGGCTGAAAATCCTGAAAAATGGCGGCTTTTTTTTAAAATAAAACCAGTTCGCTATCTCGTTCCTGGTGCACTGCGAACTGCAAATGACGAGTTGTGGTGGTTAAAAAATGATTTAAAAAAAATGCAACCAACTTTATATAAAATTAGTACTAACGTATTAATTATTCATGGTACAAAAGATAACTTGGTTCCTTACTCGAATGTGAATTTTATGAAAACCGAATTTACGAACGCCAAAACTATAAATATTATTTCTATTAAAGATGCCGATCATTTTATTCCATGGACGCACTTCGAAATAATAAGAAACAAACTTTTAGAACTGTACTAATTCCGTTTAAAATAGACAAATCGTTAAACCTTAAAGTATTTTTATTCGTACTTTTATTAAATATAAAAAAGTTAATTTTA
Organism: Flavobacterium sp.; assembly: GCA_043772535.1. Taxonomy (GTDB): domain Bacteria; phylum Bacteroidota; class Bacteroidia; order Flavobacteriales; family Flavobacteriaceae; genus Flavobacterium. The sequence goes on from JAYVGC010000154.1 coordinate 23,188, forward strand.
TCTACACCTTATGAATAATTGTGCAATTTTAGTTTTTGCAAAAAACACTAGTTCAGAATGCAGTGTAAAGCGAATAGTTGTCGATGAAAAAGAAAATTATAATTTATGGAAAATACTAAACCATAAAACAGTTGATATTGCAAAAAAATCTAAAATTCCGTACTTTATTGTAAATGAAAATGTTCAAATCGGAAATAATTTTGGTGAAAAAATAAGCAATGCTATTCAAAGTATTTTTGATAAAGGTTATGAAAAAATTATTGTCATTGGAAATGATTGTCCCGAGTTAACCGCACAAGGTTTGAAGTCGGCTCAACGCAAATTGAATCAGAATGATTTTGTTTTCGGCCCCGATTTTAAAGGTGGTGCTTATCTTTTAGGTATTTCTAAAAATCAATTTAATTGCGAAGATTTTCAATGTTTTAAGTGGCAAAGTGGCCTGTTATTTAGTACCATTACTGCATTTTATAAAAGTAAAAAAATCGTGGTCTTGCCTTATTTGAACGACGTTCACGATGCATTTTCATTTAAAAGAGCAGTACATAAATTATTTTTTAACAGTAACTTAAAAAGGTACTTGCTTGTATTTTTTATTTTTCTGAAGCACACTTTCAATTTTGTGGTAGTAAACAGTACTCTGCTTAAAATTGCATTTTTAAAGTATCGTGGGCCGCCGCAAAATATAGTTTTTGCGAAAATTTAAAAAAACAAATTTTTTACAATTTAAATCATTCAAATGAAAAACTTTTTTATTTGGGCTTTGCTATTTATGTGTATGATAGTCTCGGCCCAACAAGATATTTCAGTTTTAGTACTAGATATCGAAACTCAAAATCCAGTAGCAACTATTTCAGTAACAATGTTAAATACATTAAGAAATAGTGCTTTACAACAAATTACAAATTTTCAGGGCATTTCTATTTTTAAAAACATTGCCTCACTAGACGGTTATCAACTCAAATTTTTAGGAAACGACCAATATGAAGCGCAAGAATCAGGGCTAATTGATATACGATCAAATCAAAATAGTACTATTTCTTTGCTACTTCAAAAAAAAGAATCTAAAGTAAATCAAATAACTGAAGTTGTAATTAATAAGAATGCGACTTCAAAAATAAACCGACGTGATGCAGAAGTTTCGTTTGAACTGAAAGCCAAAGAAATAGAAGAGTTACCAGTTGAAGGCCGAGACATTACTAGAGTTTTATACCGACTTCCTAATGTTTCTCAGGCAACTGCCGGTTATGCCGAAGCTCCAAATGTTAGTATCAATAGCGCTAACGGCGGCTACACGTCTTATTTAATAGACGGGATGGATAATAACGAACGGTTTTTGGGTGGTCAAAAATTTGCAATACCTACCGGATTTGCTAAAGATGTTACAGTTTTAACAAACAATTACTCAGCAGAATATGGCAATTCAGGAAGTGGTGTAATTGATATAACCTCAAAATCAGGTTCTAATAAGGAAACGGGTGAGGTTTTTTTTATAACACGACCTGGGTCTTCAATTGATGGTGAATCCAAATATCCGCAACGCGATTTAACTGGTAATCAAGTAAAAGATGGTTTTGCTCGCTATCAGTCTGGTTTTGGAGTTGGTGGTGCTTTACGCAAAGACAAAACATTTTATTACATTAATTATGAGCATACTACAGATCTAAAAAACAATTTACTGACTGTTCCTGATTTAAATATTGTAAGTACTATTTCAGGTAAAAATACTTTTGATTATTTTTCTGCTAAAATTGATCAAATATGGAATTCGCATTTCAGAACTGCATTTAGAGCCAATATTGGTGTTATCGAACAAGATAAACAAGGTGGTGGACTTGAGGGTGGTGTTAATTTTGCATCGTCTGGAAGTACGCAATTTAGAAATAGCAATATTTTTGCCCTCAAAAACTCGTATTCTTTCGGAAAATTTACTGCTGAAACTAATTTACTTTACAGCACTTTTAGATGGGATTATGCAAACACAAAAGGTTCTAATTCTCCACGAGTGGTAATTCAAAATCCCAATGGTATAAACATTGCCATTTTAGGACATCCTGGTTTTGTTTTTGACTCGTATGAAAAAACAGTTCAGGTAGAGCAAAAAATTAAATATTATATAAAAAACCATACCATTAAAGCAGGTTTGAATTTAATTTGTGCTAATCATTATTTATTTGGTGGCGGTAATCCGAACGGAAATTATACTGTTAAATTAACGCAACCGCAATTAAATGAAATCAATAGCAGTGGTGTTGGTGCTAATTTATCACTATACGATATTCCACAAAATGCGCAGGTTTTAAATTACAATGTAGAATTACGACCTACATCTTATGGAAAAACACAATCTATTTATTCTGCTTTTTTTGAAGATTTATGGTCAGTTAACAGCAATTTAAACGTCACATTGGGTATTAGATATGATTATGACAATTTATCAAAAGGCGGCAGTAATAAAGGAGATTATAACAATTTTGCGCCACGATTAAATTTTAATTACAAGATAAATAATTCGAGTAGTTTAAGAGGCGGCTACGCCATAATGTATGATAAAATTATTTATGCAATTTACAGTGATGCTTTGCAGCAAAACACGACTTCGAGTAGTTATAAAAAGCAATTACAACAATTCATAAACTTAGGAATTCTTCCTAGCACCACCGATATCAGTGCCATTACTTTCGACGGAAATTTATCGGCAACCGTACCAAATGTTACCTATTTACAAGGCCCTAATGCCAATTCTTTGCAAGGAAACAGAGAATCTATTTTTTCGAACGAAAGAAGAATTTTGAATCCTAATGGCTATCAAAATCCCTATGCGCATCAATTTACAATTGGATATCAAACACAAGTTGATGAAAATAAAACATTTTTTGTAGATCTAGTGCATAACAGAGGGCAAAATTTGCTACGTTTACGAAATTTAAATGCGGTAGCTGAATACCCAATTGACCCATCAAATGTTATTGTTAGAACAACGGCACAAGCTGATTTGTCGCGACCAATTCCGATTGTAAATAGTTCTGCGACCATTAATGGCGAAAACTTAACTGGCATAGCACGAAATGTGGTTATGAGCGAAACCGAAGGAAAGTCAAGATATTATGCCTTGAGCGTGAACTTTCAGAAATTAAAAGGAAATGATAACTATGCGTATCGTGTAAATTATACACTTTCGTCGATGAAAAATGACGCAGAAGGAATAAATTTTAGAGCAATGGATGGTAATAATTATGCGAATGAATATGGACCATCTTTAAATGACAGAACCCATAATATAAACGGAATTATAAATTATTATCCTCTAAAAAATTCAGTACTTACTATTGCAACATTGCTGCAAAGCGGGCAGCCGGTAAACAGAATTCCGCTTGGTTTTGGCACTAATGATTTAAATGGCGATGGTGCGTCTTTTGCCGATACGTATACAGGAAATAGCGATCGCTATCCAGGAGAAAGCAGAAACAACGACCGACTGCCTTGGAGCGTAAATATTGATTTGGCTTTGCAACACCAATTTAAGTTAGTAAGAAACTCAAAACTTGAACTTCGTGCTGATATTTTTAATGTATTTGATGTAAAAAATCTAAGCGGATACAGCAATAATGCTACTCAAAGTAATCAAATTCAGGGCGGCTCACTAATTAGTGGTCTTTTTGTACAAAGAAATGCTGGACCACCACGACAGTTTCAATTTGGAGTTCGCTATTTATTTTAAAAAATATAATTTGCAGTTTCACAATTTATTGTGAAGTTGCAAATTTTTAAATTATTGATTATGTTACTTAAAAATAATACCACTACTGAATTACATGATTATCTGGTTGGAAACAATTGGATTACAGAAAATGAAAACATTATTCGGGTTACAAAAGCAGGCGAAGGAAATATGAATTATGTGGTGCGAGTGCAAACAAATAAAAAAAGTTTTATTTGCAAACAATCAGCCCCTTATGTAGAAAAATATCCTCAAATTTCAGCTCCAGAAAACAGAGTGCAAACGGAGGCTTTGTTTTATCAAAAAATTAAGAAAAATCAGAAAATTAAAAAAATGATGCCCGAATTATTAGGTGTCGACACCCAAAACAACATCCTCTTTTTAGAAGACCTTGGTGCTATACAAGATTTTAGTTCTTTGTATGAATTGAAAATGAAGCTTTTAAATAGCGAATTACTTTCCTTGACGGAGTACCTGAATGAATTGCACTCGTCATTTAAAAAAGAAAACAATATCGTAGAATTAGAAAATTTAGAATTGCGTAAGCTTAATTATGAACACATTTTTAAATATCCTTTTTTAGATAACAACGGTTTCGATTTAGATACAATTCAACCAGGGCTGCAAGAATTAGCAAAATTAATTACGAAAAATAGTAATTTAAAAACAGCAATAGCACATCTTGGTACTCGTTATTTAGAAAACGGAAAATACCTATTGCATGGTGATTTTTATCCAGGAAGTTGGTTTAATAATCGGGGTAAAATTATGGTAATTGATCCTGAATTTTGTTACTATGGTCAGCGCGAATTTGATTTAGGTGTTTTATTAGCGCATTTATATTTAACAAATCATAAAACCGACGCGATTGATTTGGTTAAAAATAATTATATAGATTACCAAAATTTAAATCATCATTTATTAGATGGTTTTACAGGCGTTGAAATTTTGCGTCGTATTATTGGCTTGGCGCAATTGCCTTTGAAAATGGATTTGGTCGATAAAAAAAAATTACTCGAAAAAGCACAATATTTAATACTTAACAAATGATTAATAATTTAAAAATACTATTTTTTATAGTAGGTTTATCAACAGCACGGGCGCAAACAAAAGTGTGGTTCGATACCGATTTAATGATTGGAATGCCAGACAAACGACCTAGAGAAGTTGACGATGGCATAACTTTGATTATGGCTCTAAAACAACCTTCTATACAAATAGTAGGAATTAGCAGTATTACTTACGTTGATTATAGTTTTGATGTTATCCAAAAGTTACTAAAGTGGCATCATAAAGGCGAGACTATTCCTGTATACAAAGGATCTCGTTTTGCAAACGATTTAGGAGTCGAAAATGACGGAACTAAAGCTTTATATGAAGCTTTGAAAAAAGACAAACTAACTATTTTAGCACTTGGACCTTTAACAAATATTGCCACTTTACTAACAAATCATCCTGAAATTAGCTCACAAATTGAAAAAATTGCCATTTGTGCAGCACGAACTCCAAATTTATTATTTAATCCAGGAAACGGAAAATTAAATGTTTTTGATTACAATTATGAATTTGACGAAGCTTCGATGAACGTATTATTAAAATCTGCGGTAGAGTTAGAGTTTGCAGGTTACGAGGCAAGTTCGTACACGTACATTGGTGCTATTGATTTGTTGTGTCTCAATCAATCTTTGGAAGCAGACAAATGGCTTTTTGATATTGTACAACCTTGGATGGAGGCCAACGAACGTGCGTTTGGCGTTCGTGGATTTATTCCTTTTGACTGCAGTACTTTAGGTTTAGTTTCTCATCCTGAATATTTCACTTACTTTGAAAATATTCCTATAAAAGTAGTATTTAAAAAAAATGATGCACCGAAAATACAGCCAAACAAACTATTTAAAAATTATTTAGAGGTTTCTTATTCTTTTAAAACTAAAAAGAAAGTCAAATATGCACGAAAAGCATTACAAGGTTTTGAAGAAAAAATTTTAGAAACTTTAAGTGTCAAAAACTAATTTGATGCAATTAAAATGCCACCAAATGGATACTAAAAAGTATTAATTTTGTGGCAAAATTAAAAGGTTTAAAGTGTTATTTGTTGTTCAAAGCAGCACTAAATTCAAGTGAAATTGCTGATTTTTCAATTTTTAGTTTTCCAGCCATTGTTTCAATTATTACCGAAGTTGCCGCAATTTCTGTAATTTTTCCATGGAAACCACTTTTTGTAATTATTTTATCACCAACTTTTAAGCCGGTTTCAAAGGCCTTTTCTTTTTTAATCTTTTTTTGTTGTGGCAAAATTAAAAATACGAAGAATACTCCGAAAATTAATGCCAACTGAATGAATAAAGTGTAATTTCCCATTTTTTTTGTTTGTGTTTTTTTTTATAACAAGCCTCGTCCGACTTTATTTATTTTATTATTTTGTTGGTAATCTTTCAGTAAATTATCTAAAATACCGTTTATAAAAAAGCTACTTTTTGGTGTAGAATATTCTTTTACCACTTCTAAATATTCGTTCATGGTAACTTTTACGGGTATCGATGAAAAATTTAATAATTCGCAAATAGCCATTTTTAATACAATAGTGTCAATTTCTGCAATTCGTTCAATATCCCAATTTGGGGTTTTGTCACTAAACTCTTTCGATAATTTTTCTTCATTTAATACTGTTTTTCTAAATAATGCCACGGCGAATGCTTTGTCATCGTCGTCTTTATATGTTTTCGGTATTTTAAACGAATTTTCTTGTAAACTAATTTGGCTTAATTGTTTTAAAATCAATGTATTTACAACCGGAATATCATCTATCCATGTCAATTTAAAATCTTCCAAATAACTGTATAATACTTCGTTCGGCGCTATTATGGTTTCAAACATATCCACAACGAAGTCCCTATCTTCTTCAAAAGAAGTTATAGTTGAACTCATATATTTAGCATATAATTCACTTTGCTTCACCTCGTGTAATAATGATAAAATAGTATCGTCGTTTGACTGCCAATTTGTAATTCGATGATTTTCGAGCGCAACATTTAATTTTGAATTTTCGTCTAATAGACTAAAAACAGCATTATTTACAAATTTTAAATTCGGATTTTTCTCTTCTTTGGTTACCAAATGCTTTAATTTTGATTTTTCAATAAAGACAATCTCTTTTTTTTGCATTTCTGGCAAAATAGTAATTAAAAGTAAATATAAATCTAAGATGCTTTCGATACTATTTAATAAAAATTTTTCTTGTTTTTCAAGATTATCAGAACCATTTTGGTGCATTGCATAAATAGATTGCATCACTTTTACTCGAATATGTCGGCGGTTTAACAAGACTAAGAACTTTAAATATTTGTAAAAAAGGCTTTTCGTTTTTTTTAGTAACGGCGTGCAAAAATAAAACTAATTTTTTAAAGAGTGTACTATTTTTCGTTTTCTTTTTTTCTTTCTGCAATTCTAGTTTCTGCTATTGCCATTGCTGCTTTTTGGGGTGTTACATTATTTTTTATCGAAAAATCAAATATTTCTAAGGTGGTATTGTAAATATTTTCAGTTTTTTGTTTAATTTCAGCAGCGTCGTATTTCGCTATTTCAGAATTTACGGTTATTATTCCGCCCGCATTTATCAAAAAATCGGGTGCATATAAAATGCCTCGTTCTTGCAAAATTATGCCGTGTGTTGTTTCATTTGCCAATTGATTGTTAGCCGCTCCAGCAATAATTTTCGCTTTTATTTTATAAACGGTTTCATCGTTAATTGTAGCTCCTAGTGCGCAGGGTGCGTAAATATCAACATCGGCGGCATAAATATCTTTTTCTGCAAATATGGAAACACCGTATTTTTTGGCTACTTCAAATAAACGATCTTCGTTAATATCAGTAATTTGAACCGAAGCGCCTTCTTGCACTAAGTACGAAACCAAAATTTCACCAACATGACCAATTCCTTGCACCAATATTTTTTTACCAGCTAAGCTATCAGAACCAAATTGTTGTTTGGCGGCTGCTTTCATTCCCATAAAAACTCCATAGGCAGTATTTGGTGATGGGTTTCCAGCACCGCCACGAGATTCTGAAATGCCAGATACATAAGGCGTTACATCATGTACCAAGTCCATGTCGCTGGTTTCCATTCCTACATCTTCGGCGGTAATGTATCTGCCCGATAAGGAATGTACAAATGCACCAAATTTTCGCATTAAAGCAGGTGTTTTTTGGGTTTTTGCATCTCCTATAATAACGGCCTTTCCGCCACCCAAGTCCAAGCCTGTTATAGCAGATTTGTACGTCATACCGCGCGAAAGTCGTAAAACATCATTTAATGCTTCCCACTCATTAGCGTAATTCCACATCCTTGTGCCACCCAATGCTGGTCCTAAAACTGAATTATGAATACCAATAATTGCCTTTAATCCCGTATCTTTGTCGTTGCAAAAAACAATTTGTTCGTGGTTATCAAATGAAAGCTGCCCAAAAACTGGATCCATTTTTTTTAATTCAATTAAATTGCGTGCGTCTGTGGTCATAAAAATAGGGTTACTGTGATATTATTATAATTCATGGCAAAAATAAAGAATTAATCAAAATAAAAGTAATTTAATACATAAAATAATCAAAGTGTTAAAGGTTTATGGTTTTATATATTTTAACAATATTATTAAATTATTGTATTTTTTTTATAAAATAGTAACCAACTTTACCCTTATTTAATTAAAAATGAGAGAATTACAATATTTAAATAAATATTTTCGAAAATATAAGTATCGTTTTTTATTGGGTATTGTAATCACAATTGTGGCGCAATTTTTTATGCTTTTTACTCCCAAACTTATAAGTGAAGCTTTTTCAGTAATTGAAGAGTATCAAAAACATTTAATTTCTAGCGAAAGTGTAAAAAATCAGCTAATTGTTAAATTACTAAAAATTGTTGGAGCTACAATAATTGCTGGTTTTTTAACTTTTTTGATGCGACAAACTTTAATTGTAATGTCACGTCATGTTGAATTTGATTTAAAAAATGAAGTCTTTAAACAATATGAAAACTTAGATCAAAATTTTTATAAAAAAAATAGAACAGGCGATTTAATGAATCGGATTAGTGAAGATGTAGGTAAAGTGCGCCTTTATGTGGGTCCAGCTGTTATGTATACTATAAATACAATAATCCGTTTTACCATTGTAATCATATATATGTATCATGTTTCGCCACTACTTACTTTATATACTTTATTGCCATTGCCCTTGTTATCTTACATTATTTATATTTTAAGTAAAGAAATTAATATTCGGAGTACTATATTTCAAAGTTATCTTTCAAAAGTATCAAGTTTTACGCAAGAAGTTTTTTCAGGAATACGAGTAATTAAAGCCTATGCCTTAGAGTCTTTGCATCAAAACACAGTTGTTAATTTGGCTAACGAAAGTAAATTAAAAAGTATGAATTTGGCACGAGTTCAATCGCTTTTTGGTCCTTTAATGGTAGGTTTAATTGGCGTTAGTAATTTAATTGTTATTTATTTTGGCGGAATGATGTACATCAACAATATATCCGGAATGGAAAGTATTGGTAAAATTGCAGAATTTATTTTATATGTAAACATGTTAACATGGCCAGTTGCTTCGATTGGTTGGGTTTCATCCATGATTCAGGAAGCTGAAGCCTCGCAAAAACGACTAAATGAGTTTCTAAAAATAGAACCTGAAATAAAAAACACCAATGTAAACCACTCATTAATTGAAGGAAATATTGTTTTTGACAATGTAAGTTTTACCTATGACGACACTAATATTGTAGCGCTAAAAAATGTTTCTTTTAACTTATATGCTGGGCAAACTTTAGCAATATTAGGAAAAACAGGTTCTGGAAAATCGACTATTATGGCTCTAATATCTCGATTGTACGATATTAAAAGTGGAAATATAACTATTGATGGGCAACTTATAGCTTCATTAAACTTGTTTGACTTACGAAAGTCAATAGGAATTGTGCCACAAGATGCATTTTTATTTTCGGACACCATCAAAAATAATATCAGGTTTGGAAAGCAAGATGCGACCGATGATGAAATAATTGATGTTGCCAAAAAAGCCGTTGTTCATGATACTATTACGCAGTTTACTAATCAATACAACACTGTTTTAGGCGAGCGCGGCGTAACTCTTTCGGGCGGGCAAAAACAACGCGTTTCTATAGCGAGAGCAATTATTAAAAACCCACAAATTTTAATTTTTGATGACTGTTTGTCTGCCGTAGACACTGCAACCGAGGAATTAATTTTAAATAACTTATTTGAAGTTAGTAAAAATAAAACTACAATTATAGTAAGTCATCGGGTGTCATCTGCCAAAAATGCGGATGTAATTATAATTTTAGATGCGGGTCAAATTATTCAACAAGGCAGTCACAAGGAGTTATTAAGTCAAACCGGATATTATAAAGAACTTTATGAAAAGCAACTTCTTGAATAAAATGTAAAAGTGTAAAGTACTAATTGCACTTGATTGTTTTTTTAAGAATGATGAAAGTAGCTACTGTTTAAAACAAATGAAGTCAAAGAGAACATGCAGTACCAAACCATTTTTTTAAGTAATGCCAATTATCAAACGAACTTATTTTTATTAATTTCGTTACATTTGAAATGAAATTTAACCGATTTACAAACTTAGTAAGATATTTATATAGAAAAAATGAAATTTAAATTATCATAATTTTTTATCCAATTCGTAGTCCGTTTTCTACTTTCATATCTGGTGATAGCAATACTACCTCATTATGTGTACCAAGTGAACCCATAACCAAGCACTCACTCATAAACGTAGCAATTTGTTTTTTCGGAAAATTAAGAACTGCAACTATCTGTTTGCCAACTAAATCAGTAGTATTGTACTTTTTTGTAATTTGGGCTGACGATTTTTTAAGTCCTATTTCTATGCCAAAATCTATAATTAATCGATAAGCTGCCGTTCTAGCTTCAGGAAATTCTTGCACGTCAACAATTGTTCCAATACGCATTTCTATCTTTTCAAAATCATCCCAAGTAATTTTTTCCATAATGCAATAAATAGTTTCGTAAAAGTAATAATTAAAGTACTGTAAAAGTACTCTTTAAAAGTACTCTTTAAAAGTAAGTTTTTTTAAATATTTCTATATATTTTTATTTGCGAGTTTCTGTTTTTGCTGCAATAAATAGGGTTTTTATGTAGACAGAATATCGTATTATTAGCAAATGAAAGTATTGGTACTACTATTTTTTTTGGTTTCTTAACTGCGCCGAAATCACTGGGTTTATTGAAGGTACTTACGCAGATAGTTCAGTTATAAATTGACTTTCTTATTTAATATTGGTTAAAATTAAATTTTGTTAAGGACACTAAAATAACTAAAAAGTAGTTGTGTTAGGTATATTTTTTCTATGTAGTTTTTTATATGGTGTCTGTATTAATGTATATTATGCGATTTAAAATAAATTTGTATGAAATAGTACTATTTTTATTGATACAGAATTAATGAAATTAGTTGTAGTATTACCCATAATAATGTCTTGTTTGTAAGTGCAAGATACCATATTAGCAAGTAATTGTTTTTATTGGATTAGTTAAAAATGATTAATTAAAAAAATTAGTGTAGTGAAATTAATGTTAAATTTTTATGTTTTATAATGTATTTCTAGCTACATTTGTACTTTAAAATTAATTTTTATTGTCAATGAAAAAATACTTTATATCTAGCGTACTTTTTTTAATTTTTAATAGTGCTGATGCTCAAAATTTAACAGTAGCGAAAGCTATTAATATGGCGGGTAGGCAAAGGATGCTTGTGAATAAAATGGCAAAAAGTTATATGGCCATTGGAGGCAATATTAGAGCAAGTGAAGCATCTAAAGATTTAGATGAAATTTCTGCCACATTTAACGAAAATCAAAGAGAACTGACAAATTTTGCGAGAAGTAAAGAAACAAAAGACGCTATTGCTATCGCAAATAGCATCTGGTCAGATTACAGAATGCGCTTAACTAGCGTCCCGCAAATTGCTAATGCGGAGTCTGTTATTTTTGACTCAAAAAAATTAGTTAATGCTTGCAATGTGGTAGTTGAGAAAATAGTTTTGGACTACCCAACAACTGCAAACGCTATGTTAGTTAATAACTGCGGTAAGCAACGAATGTTATTGCAAAAAATAGCTATGTTATATTTAGCCAAATCATGGGGAGTTGATTACTCGCTTTTAGAGCGCGATATTAAAGATACAATTATTGCGTTAGATACTAATTTGACTATGCTAACGTCTGCCAAGGAAAATACTGCTGAATTAATTACGTCGTTAACATTTCAAAAAGAGGAATGGGCATTTTTAAAAAATACTTTCAATTCAGACGTGATTAAAGCAACAAATATTTACAGCAGTACCAATCTTATGGTTAAAGATTTTGACGACATTACCGCGATGTATGCAAAACTTGCTGAAGAAGGTAAATTAAGTTCTAAATAATATTTTCAATGAAAAAAAACATATCGAGTATTGTAATACTGTTGCTTTTTTGCGTCAGCGTTAGTACTGCGCAAAATAATTCAAATAAAAAAATAACGGCAACAATTGCCGAAGGAATAATTGCTGTGGGTTATGTAGATAATGGAGCGTACGTAAATTTTACAGGACCTTCGATTAAACTTTTTAAAAAACCATATTTACTTTGTCTAGGCGTTTTGCCTTCTTTACGAATAAAAGAAGATAAAGTACCAGCTGGATCACCCAAAAATTCGATTATTACACCTGCTTTGGGAGCAGGTATTACATTTGCCTATAAACATGTAGCATTGCAAGTTCCTTTATATTACAATGGAAAAACAGCTAAGGATGATGGACAATGGAATGTTGGGGTAGGGGTTGGTTATAAATTTTAATCTGAAAACGTATTAAAACGACACTAAAAGCTCATGTTCGAGTCTAAAGTTATAGCGTTTACATGAACTTAATAAATTAAAAAAAGCACTCATTATTTTTGACTATTTTATACATTATGATATAAAAAAATCGCTACAATATAAATTGTTGCGATTTTTTTTATTGAAACAGTTTTCTTTTATTTTACGTCAATCAACTCAACATCAAAAATCAAAGTTGCATTTGGCGGAATTGCGCCACCTGCACCGCGCGAACCATAACCAAGGTGTGACGGAATTACAAATCGAGCTTTGTCGCCAACTTGAAGTAACGCAATGCCCTCATCCCAACCTTCAATAACGTTACCTTGTCCTAGCGGAAATTCAATTGGTTTTTTTCTTGGAATTGACGAATCAAAAACTTTACCATCTTCTAATTGACCCGTGTAATGTACAGCAACTACTTTTCCGTTTTCAGCTTTTTTACCAAATCCTTTTTGAATCATTTTATAACGCAAACCGCTTTCAGTTTTTTCAAATCCTGCAGCAAGTGCTTCCATTTTAGCTTCGCTAGCTTCTTTTTGAGAGGCAATTTTTTTTTGTCTTGCGCCTTCAAAAGTTCTAAATGCTTCGACTGAATTCCACTTTTCAGCATCAGTACCAACTCGTATTATTTCAACAGTTTGTAGTAAATCTCCTTGTCCAATGGCATCTACAACGTCCTGACCTTCAATAACATGTCCAAAAACAGTATGCTTACCGTCCAACCATGAAGTAGGAACGTGTGTAATGTAAAATTGCGAACCGTTCGTATTAGGTCCTGAATTAGCCATAGCCAAAACTCCCGGTTTGTCGTGTTTTAATGTAGGATGAAATTCATCGTCAAATTTATATCCAGGATCGCCTGTACCGGTTCCTTGTGGGCAACCGCCTTGAATCATAAAATCAGGAATAACTCTGTGAAATTTTAATCCGTTATAAAAAGGACTTCCCTGTGGCTTTACTTTATTTTCTAAATTTCCTTCTGCTAATGAAACGAAGTTTCCTACGGTTCCTGGCGTTAAATCGTGCGTTAATTGCACAACAATTGTTCCTTTCGAGGTGTTGAATTTAGCGTATATTCCGTTTTCCATTTTTGTGTTTTTTTTATTTTTGCAAATTTACAATTTTTAATAGAATTTTAAAATAAAAAACCTTAAAAGTACATAATTTAGAAGCAATGACTTACCGTTAATTCCCAAAAAAAGATTAAGTATTTAACTCTAAATCAGAAATATAATCCTCATAATCTGCAAAAAAGGATTCAAATTGTAACATTGATTCATTAAAAAAAATAAATATTGAATTCCAACTGTCTTTATTGCTGCTGCTCACGCTAGTTTTTTCTACCCAAATACGACTGATAATTTTACCATTATCTAAATAATGATGTCTTTCAAAAATAACTTCGGGTAAATAATCTGTTTTTAAAATGGTTTGTAACGATGTTATTTTTTCGTAATATATCTTGCGCTTTTCTTCGTTAACTGGTTCAATATCAAGTTGTACTTGTGCTTTTTTATTGTCAACATAAAATTTAAATGTAAATCCTTTTATTTTGGTGTCATATAAAAGCCATTTTCGAGGATATGTAGTTGCAAATTCAATCCAAAATTCACGTTTAATTTTTTGATTTTCTTCTTTACTGTACATTTGAAATCGATTTGTTTTGGTTTAAATTTTTTTTTAGAAATAATTGCAGTAAATTTAGCCTAATTTAAAAAAAATACCCAATGAAATTTGAATTGTTTTTAGATAAAATACATCATATCTCTAAAGTAAATTTGCCTGGACTTGCGTCGCATGTAAAAATGGTACCTTCGGAACGCGAACTATTATTGAAAAATATTGATTTTGAGAACTTTAATCCAAAAATTGCCGCTGTGATGATGTTATTATATCCTAAAAATGGCAATACTCATTTGGCCTTAATAAAACGTAATTCGTACGGGGTACATTCATCACAAATTGCATTTCCCGGAGGTAAATATGAACTTAACGATGCTGATTATAAGCAGACTGCATTACGTGAAACACAAGAAGAAATAGGTATTTTTACCAAAAATATTGAGGTGGTGCGCGATTTTACAAAAACTTTTATTCCGCCTAGTAACTTTATGGTCTATCCTTATTTAGGAATTTCTAAGAGCGAATTACAGTTTGTTTTGCAAGAAGACGAAGTTGCGGGAATTGTAGAAATGCCACTTGAAATTTTACTAAACGATGCTAATTTAATTACAATAAAAATTGATACCCCTTACGCAAAATTTGTTGATGCACCCGCATTTCAGTATAACGAACATAGAATTTGGGGTGCAACTGCTATGATGTTGAGCGAGTTAAAAGATGTTTTGAAAATGATATTTTAATTCATTTTTATTTTTTGTATGTTTGTTAACTAAAAATAGTTTTAAATGATGGGTTTATTAAAAAGAAATCCTTTTGGACATCTGCTTTTTTTGAAACGTTGGCTAATTATAATTGTAGGAATATTAAGTCACAGGCGTTATCGTGGGTTCAATGAACTTGAAATTGAGGGCTCTGAAATTATTACAACCTTGCCAAATACAAATGTGCTTTTTATTTCGAATCATCAAACGTATTTTGCCGATGTTGTTGCTATGTTTCATGTATTTAATGCAAGTTTGAATGGCCGTCATGACTCTATTAAAAATATTGGTTATTTATGGAAACCAAAATTAAATATCTACTATGTCGCAGCAGCCGAAACGATGCGAGAAGGATGGTTACCCAAAATATTTGCCTACGCAGGTGCAATTACTGTTGACCGAACATGGCGCGATAAAGGTGAAGATGTAAAACGCGACGTTAACCCGAGCGATACCGAAAACATTAAAACTGCCCTTAACGACGGTTGGGTAATTACTTTTCCCCAAGGAACAACCAAATCGTTTAAACCAGTTCGCAAAGGTACGGCACATATTATAAAACAACACCGTCCGATCGTGGTGCCCATCGTAATTGACGGTTTTAGACGCTCGTTTGATAAAAAAGGTTTACGCCTAAAAAAGAAAGGTATTTTACAATCGTTAACTATAAAAAAACCTTTAAAAATTGATTACGAAAATGACACTATAGAACAAATCGTTGAACAAATAGAATATGCCATAGAACAACATGCCTCGTTTTTAAAAGTTCTTTCAGCAGAGGAAATTGAAGAGCAAATAAAATTAGACCTTTTGCGAAAATGGGAATATTAAGTATTGTTTATTATTTGTGTCAATAGTAAGCATGATCACGAAAATGCAAGTAAAAGTACACGGCTACCATAAACGATATGCGGAGTTAAAAAACTAATTTGTACCAATCAATTATTTTTTAGAAATCAATTTTTTTAAGTTCTTCGTAGTTCTTATATAATTTTTTTAATAACCTGCCATAAATTATTTTATATAACATCCAAAATATACCAATAAAAACGATTGCAATAATTGTAAATCCAATAATAAAACCATATCTAAAATTTGCATTTTGATTTAATTTAGAAATAGCAGGATCAAGATTAAAAACCAAAACAATTCCGACCACAAAACTCAAAGTAATCATGCCTAAATTATACCAAATATAATACTGAACCGTTTTTCTAGTTTTTAGAATCGATTGCATTAAGTTTTTTGTTGACGTAACCACCGATATTTTCTTGTAATTAAAATAAAACAATATTATAAAACTTATAATAATTGAATAATGAATTACGTTCGATACAACAACATAGGTATTTAAATTTTTAATATTAAATTTTTTCATAGCCTCATCAGCACTTACTAACAAGCTACTGCCCGACCATATTAAAAGTTCGATAATGCTTATTACTAAAATCCACTTCACAATCGAAGACGATTTTTTAAGTAACATTTTATAAATTTGAGCTTCAGAAATTTGCTCAAAAGCACCTGCTTTGTTCCAGTTTTTCTTCAATAAATCCAATTCTTCCATTTTTATTACGGATTTAATATTTTTTTTAATTTCCCCTTAATTCTATTCATTTTTACCCGTGCATTTACCTCACTTATGCCTAATGTTTCAGCTATTTCGGCGTAATTTGCATCTTCTAAATACATAAAAATCAACGCTTTTTCAATATCATTTAACTGATAAACTGCTTTATACATTAATTTCAATTGCTCTTCCTGCTCCGAATTGTAATCTTCTTGGCTAATATAAAAACTATGTTTTTCATATTCACTCGTTTTTATCGTGCGGGTACTTTTTCGATACAAAGTAATTGCCGTGTTCAAAGCAACTCGATACGCCCATGTCGAAAATTTAGAGTCACCTCGAAACTTCGGAAAAGCGTTCCAAAGCTGAATGGTAACCTCCTGAAACAAGTCTTTGTGCGCATCACTGTCATTAGTATATAATCTACAAATTTTGTGGATAATATTCTGATTTTCCTTTAATTGTTGCACAAACGACTGTTCCAAAGTAATGCTCATAAACATATAAGTAGATTAAAAGTAGTGATTGTTACACTATATTTTTATAATTAATTACAGCAAATATATTATTTTTACTTGGGCGTGTTCGCGAAAAGCGAAACAGGATTTCGTTCCCGCTTTTTTTTATTTGGCTAAAAAAAATAGCCAAACAAAAAAAGAGCTCCACTACATTCTTCACGCAAAAAAAACAGCAGTAAACCATCACAAATAGTAATCAATTAAAAAAATCCATCGTATCTTAGCAACAGCTAATTCTAGAAAACTTTAAAATGAATATTCCAAATACCGATCAGTTACGAGTTGTTATAGTAGGTGCAGGTTTTGCTGGATTAAGCATTGCAAAAGGCTTAAAAAATCAAGGGTTACAAGTTGTTTTAATCGATAAACACAACTACCACAATTTTCAACCGTTACTGTATCAAGTGGCAACAGGCGGACTTGAAGCCGGATCTATTGCGTATCCGATAAGAAAAGTAATACAAGGTTTTAAAGACTTTTATTTTAGAATGACCACCGTAAAAGAAATTGATACTGTAAATAAAAAGATTATTTCAGAAATTGGAGATTTAAATTACGACTTTTTAGTACTTGCAACAGGTTCAAAAACAAATTTTTTTGGTAATAAAGAAATTGAACGTAATGCTATGTCAATGAAAACAATTCCACAATCATTAAACATCCGCAGCCTTATCCTCGAAAATTTCGAACAGGCAGTTTTATCTACTGATGATGCCGAAAAAAGCTGCTTAATAAATTTTGTTTTAGTAGGAGCAGGCCCAACAGGTGTAGAATTGGCAGGTGCTTTGGCAGAAATGAAAAAAGCAATTTTGCAAAAAGATTACCCCGATTTAGATATTGCTAAAATGCAAATCAATTTAATTCAAAGCGGTGATCGAATTTTAAATACAATGAGTGAAGAATCATCGGCCGATGCACAAAAATTTCTTGAAAACTTGGGCGTTAAAATATGGAAAAATGTACGAGTTACAAATTATGATGGTAAAACAATATCCACCAATACTGACTTAACTTTTGAAACCGCAACCGTAATTTGGACTGCCGGCGTGCAAGGAGCAGCTATTGCCGGCATAAATGCAAATTCGTTAGTTAAAAATATTGATCGAATTATAGTAAATGAATTCAATCAAATAAAAGGGTATGATTCTATTTTTGCCATTGGAGACATAGCGAGCATGGAAACCAATTTGTATCCAAAGGGGCATCCTATGATGGCGCAACCTGCTTTGCAACAAGGTAAACTATTAAGTGTAAATTTATTAAAATTTATGCACAACAAGCCAATGATTCCCTTTGATTATAACGATAAAGGATCAATGGCTACCATTGGTCGAAATTTAGCAGTTGTCGATTTACCAAAGTATCACTTTAGCGGTGTTTTTGCATGGTTTGTTTGGATGGTCGTGCATCTTTATTCGCTTATTGGATTTAAAAATAAAGCAGTTGTTTTTTTAAATTGGGTTTATAATTACATCAAGTTTGACCGCGAAGGACGGTTAATAATTCGACCCTTTAAAAAAAGAAGTTTTACTACTTTTACTTCCGACGAAATATAATTGTTAACGATAATTTGGATGCAACTTGTTATAATTAATGAGCAAATCTAAAAATTTACTATAACTTTCTATACCTTCTTTTTGTTGGTTTAATTTTAGAAAATTATCATAAAATATTTCAAATCCGGTTTCAATAAAAGTGTGGTATTTTAAATAAAATTGCTTGTCATCATTAAAATTATCAATAATTCCTGCATTTATTTTGTTACGATATAATTTTGCCTTATCTTGGTTTTGATTTTGAATGATGCGCAAACAATACTTTAATGCCAACGTATTTGCAGCGTACCTAAAATACAAATTGTCATTTTTTATGGCCGCTAAAAACCCAATAAAATTGCATTCACTTTCACTAGCATATCCAATTTGATGAGCCATTTCATGACAAATAGTCATGGGCAACCCATATTTTGGTACTTGCGAATTGTACTGAGCTTCGTTTGTAAATGGGTTTAAATAACCGCTAAAGCCCATGTAGGAAAGAGGAATACTAAAAAGCGATTTTTTAATACTAGGTATTTGGTATCTAAAAAAAGAATATTTGTTCGATAGATTGTCGTAGCCAATTTGTGCTTGTTTGATCAAATCAGCTTCGGAAATTGGTACTACTACTTTCAGATTTTTCTTTTTTGTAATTTCAAACTGTATTTGATTGGTTTTTGTAATTAATTTTTCGGTAAATAAATACAATTCTTGATCAGAATAAACGTTTTCAATTTTCATTTTTTCAAATAGAGGTTTCCGATAATAGTTTAAAGCCCATAAAAAGTAGAATAAAAAATAAATAAAAGCTACAAAATTTACAGCTTGCAAAAAATGCGATTTCCAGTTTAATTTCCATTTTTTTCGCACATTCCAAATAGTACTTATTAAAAATAAAATTAGACAGCTATAAACCAAATCACCCACAGAAATAGGGATGCTTCCAAAAATGGTTCTTAAAAATGTAGAGATGTATACAAATAATTTGTTGCTGTAGTACTGCTCGACAACTGAAGGAAAAAATTTCAAAAATTGAATCATAATAATTTGTACTAGAAAAAATAGTATAAATAACTGTTTTTTTTGAATCATAATGAAGTTAATTTTTATTTTTTAAGTGTTAATACTATTGTAAATAATTTTTTATTAAAACCGTAAAAAAAGCAATGGTTCGCACTTACCAATATGTAATCTTTACTCAAAATTACGCAATATCGATACATTTATGTTTTGTAAAAAATGTCAAAGTTAGCTACGATACCAATAAATAATTTTATAAGTAGTTTTAAACATGCCCAATATGCTTAATTTGTGTTTTACAAAGTAAATATAAAAAATAAACTTCAAAACACATAACTAAACGTTGTAACTTTGTTTTTTATAATTTTGAAATTAAAAACCAACAATGAGTCAAGAAGTAAGAAACATAGAACCAAAAAATCTTTGGAATAAATTTGCCGATTTAAATGCAGTGCCACGACCTTCAAAAAAAGAAGATCGAGTAATTGCATTTATGAAAAACTTTGGCGAAAATTTAGGATTAGAAACTTTTGAAGATGCTATTCGGAACGTAATTATCCGAAAACCTGCTACTAAGGGCATGGAAAACAGAAAGCCAATTGTGCTGCAAGGGCATTTAGATATGGTGCATCAAAAAAATAACGATACACTTTTTGATTTTGAAAATCAAGGAATTGAAATGTACGTTGATGAAGATTGGGTTCGGGCGAAAGGCACAACTTTAGGTGCTGATAATGGCTTGGGAGTTGCAATGATTATGGCTATTTTAGAGTCGAAAGAAATGGAGCATCCTGCAATTGAGGCTTTATTTACAATTGATGAAGAAACTGGAATGACAGGCGCTTTAAACCTAAAAGGAGGAATTTTACAGGGTGAGATTTTATTAAATATGGATACCGAAGAAGACGATGAAATTGATATTGGCTGCGCTGGTGGAATTGATGTTACTGCAATCAGAAGCTATAATCAAGACGAGGTTCCAGAAAATTCTGTTGGATATGAAATTACGGTTAATGGTTTAAATGGAGGTCATTCTGGAATGGATATTAATAAAGGACTTGGTAATGCAAATAAAATAATGAACCGTATTTTATTTGATGGATTTGAGAACTTTGGGTTGCAAATTGCTGAAATAAATGGTGGAAGTTTAAGAAACGCCATTCCACGCGAAAGTGTAGCAAAAATTATAGTGGCTGGCATGTTTGATGAGGCTTTTGTATTTGATATGCAAGAAATAATTAATGACGTTAAAATAGAATATAAAACTACCGAGCCAAATTTAAAAATCGAAATTACACCTGCCGATTTACCAGCTAAGATTATGGATTTGGGCATTCAAGAAGGACTGTTGCGAGCAGTTTATGCGGCACATAACGGCGTTTATCGCATGTCTGCTGACATGGATGATTTAGTTGAAACCTCAAATAATATTTCAAAAATTACTGTTAAAAACGGTGAAATTTCCATTCAGAACTTAACGCGTTCTTCGGTAGAAACTTCAAAAATGGATTTGGCAAATGCGTTACGATCTGCGTACGAATTATTTGGATGTGAAGTTACTTTTGGCGGAAGTTATCCGGGTTGGACTCCCAATGTAAATTCAGAAATATTAGATGTTTTGACCGCCATTTATGAAAAACAAAATGGCGAAAAACCTAAAGTTGTGGCTTGTCATGCTGGTCTTGAATGTGGTATTTTAGGGACTAACTATCCAAATATGGATATGATTTCTTTCGGACCTACTATTCATGGCGCACATAGCCCCGATGAACGTGCCTCAATTAAATCATCGCAAAAATTTTATAAATTTGTAGTAGAAATTTTGAAGAATATTCCAATTAAAAACTAAATTTTACATATCCATAAAAAAAGCCGAATCGTTAATTATAATTCGGCTTTTTTGGTTTTACTATAATTTTATCTTGAATAATTGGGTGCTTCGTTGGTAATAGTAACGTTATGCGGATGACTTTCTCCAATTCCGCTGGTCGTAATTCGTATAAAACGACCTGTTTCTTGTAAAGTTGCAATATCTTTGGAACCACAATAACCCATTCCTGCGCGTAAACCCCCAACAAACTGTTGCATACTTTCGTTTAATTCTCCTTTATAGGGTACACGACCTACAATTCCTTCTGGAACTAATTTTTTTACATCGTCTTCAACATCTTGAAAATACCTATCTTTTGAGCCTTCTTGCATAGCCTCCACAGACCCCATGCCTCTGTATGATTTGAACTTTCGTCCTTCAAAAATTATAGTGTCACCAGGAGACTCTTTAGTTCCAGCAAGCAGCGAGCCCAACATTATACAATCGGCACCTGCTGCAATTGCCTTTGGTATATCGCCGGTATACCGTATGCCACCATCGGCAATTACGGGTACACCACTACCTTTTAACGCAGCCGCAACTTCTAATACTGCCGAAAATTGAGGAAAACCCACTCCGGCAATTACACGAGTAGTGCAAATAGAACCTGGTCCAATGCCCACTTTAACTGCATCAGCACCATTTTTAACTAAATATAATGCTGCTTCTGGTGTTGCAATATTTCCAACTACAATATCTAGCTGTGGAAAATTTTGTTTAATATTTTTTAAAACGTCTACTACTCCTTTTGTATGTCCGTGAGCGGTATCAATAACAATGGCGTCAACACCTGCATTTACAAGTGCTGTGGCTCGTTCTAGTGCATCTGCGGTTACTCCAATTGCTGCCGCTACACGTAAACGACCAAAACTATCTTTGTTTGCATTTGGTTTTTGAGTCAATTTCGTAATATCGCGGAAGGTTATTAAACCAATAAGTTTAAAATTTGCATCAACAACAGGTAGTTTTTCGATTTTATTTTTTTGAAGAATCCCTTCTGCTTCCTGAAGAGTTGTTCCTTTTGCCGCGGTAACCAAATTTTCACTTGTCATTACCTCTAAAATGGAACGTGCGTTTACTTTTTCAAATCTTAAATCTCTGTTGGTAACAATTCCTTTTAAGGTTGTATTTTCGTCTACAATTGGTATGCCGCCTATTCCGTGTTCTTTCATCAATGACTTAGCATCTCCAACCGTTGAATTTAAAGGTAGTGTTACTGGATCTAATATCATTCCAGATTCGGCTCGTTTTACCTTCCGTACTTTTGCTGCTTGTTGAATAATGGTCATGTTTTTGTGCAAAACACCAATACCTCCTTCTTGAGCCATTGCAATTGCCATTGCACTTTCGGTAACAGTATCCATTGCTGCCGAAACTATCGGAACATTTAATGTAATATTTCGCGAAAATTTAGATTGAATATTTACCTCTCGCGGTAAAACTTCAGAATAATTTGGTATCAAAAGTACATCATCGTAAGTAAGTCCTTCTCCGATGATTTTTAAAGTATGTGCTTTCATTGCAATTTGTTGTTGTAGTTAAATTGCATGCAAATATAAACAAAATTTTAAAGGTGCCTGTTAAAACACAATAGTTTTTTATTGCAAATACAACCAACGTTTTATATATTAATTATTTTTATTTATAATGGTTATTTGATCGTATTTTTAAACATATTCAATAATAAGTAGGACTATTGCAGTATAATTTTGTATCAGGATAAACGCATTAAAATCCTAGAATTTTCCTAAGGAAATTATTATCCCAAGCTGCTATTTTAGTTTTAATACTTATTTTTGTTGAGTCTTCATTTTTGAGCAAATTTAGAGCAATTTTCTGTGCTTGTGCAAAATTTTGAGCTGCATTGTTGTCTCTTT
>JAYVGC010000155.1:0-15847 GCA_043772535.1 Flavobacterium sp.
TTTTCTTTTTTATGATGTATTTTGTGATGGGCATGTTTTTAATTGGCACAACATCACTAACAATAATTCCGATAGCCTATCACTATCGTGTTTTGCTTGGATTATTATTGATTGTATATTCCTTTTTTAGGTTTATTCGCTTTTTTAAATCCAATACAAACTAGTAAGGTGGAAACAATATAAAATTACAAATGTTAAAAAAAACACTTATTTTGTTTGATATTAGCGTACCAATTGCCAATTAATTTAGCTAAAGCGCTGCGTGCTATTTTAATAATCTGTTATTGTTGCCTTTGATAAAGTCTAAATGCTTTTACATCTGTTTTTTTAACTTTTAATTAAAAAGTAAAATATAGCATATAAAATACGTAATAACAGTCAGAAATTGTCTTTTATACCTACAATTAAGATCAGGCACTAAGCGAATACAATAACAAACTCATTAAAATATAATTACAAAACTAGCTTTATCACGTAATTAAAGTTTAAAAATGCACGTCAAAATAACGAGTACTTATGATTTTGGTGCTTGAAATGGTGAAGTGCCTTTATTTTGAATGCACTACGTTAGTACAATAACTATCTATTTACATCAATAATTTTACCAAAAAACAATGTAAGCAGCTTGATACGTAAAAACAAATAAAGATATTCAAGTTACAAGCGGAACAAAAACAGCAATAGATAATGGTAAAAAGTAGTTTGAGTTTGTAATTAAATAAAAACATAAAAAATTGGTAGTCTTTATTAATTTAATAGGTATTTATTGCATACTATTTTATAAATTATGACGTTACTATTTTACATCCTTAATCTAATAAATATGAAACTTTATAAAACAACACTCCTATTTGCTTTTTTAGTACTCTTCTTTCTTACAGCATGTAAAAAAGCAAGCAATAGTAGCGAAACAATGGTACAAGGTACAACCACCATCTTAGTTGATGAGTCGATACTACCAATTGTAGAAGATCAAGTGGCCGTTTTTGAAAGTAAATACAATGCTAAAATTAAACTTATTCCACAATCGGAATCCGCATGTATAAATAGTCTCACTTCAGGAAAGGCAAAAATAATTGTTTTAGCAAGAAAACTATCGGAAGTAGAACGTAAAGTATTTAATCAAAGCAAGATTAAACCACGCGAAACGGCTTTTGCCACTGATGGGATTGCACTCATTACTAAGAAAACCACAAAAGATTCATTGGTAGAATTAGAAGCAATCATTGCCTTTCTAAATCAAAAACCATCCAACGTAAAAGGATTAGTATTTGATAATCCGAACTCAAGTACAGTAAGTTATCTAAAAAATAAAGCTAATTTATCAACAATGCCTACAAAAAATATTTATTCGTTTGAAACAAGCAATGAAGTGATAAAATATGTCGCAGAAAATGACGGAATGGTAGGTGTTATAGGCATTAACTGGGTAATGCAGCCAAGTGCTGTAACAGAAAAATACATTGCTAAAATTTCAATTTTAAAAGTAAAAAATAGCAACGCACAAAACTATTTTTATCCAACCCAAGATAATATTGCCGCCGCCGATTATGCTTTGGCACGTGATTTGTACATTATAAATTGTCAAGGCGGAACTGGCTTAGGAATGGGATTTGCTTCATTTTTAGCCGGTGAAATAGGACAGCGCATTGTGCTAAAATCGGGCTTAGTACCAATAACAATGCCAGGACGAAAAATAAGAATAATAAACTAATTACAAATAACTAATACAACCCAAATGAATCCAATTAAAATTCTAAGCCTCACACTTTTAACCGCAGCTACAGCAAGTTACGGTCAAGATATCGAATCAGCCAAAAAAACAATTGACGCCGAAAAATATGAAAATGCAAAAATAATGCTAAAAAGTATATATCAAGCTAAGCCTTCAAACGGTAAAGCAGCATTTTTACTAGGCACCATTTATTTAAAACAAAATCTCGAAGATTCTGCAAAAATTTATTTTGATAAAGGGACAATTGCCACCGAAAGTAGTAGAATAAACACTATTGGTTTAGCACAACTTGACTTTGAGAACAATAATGATGCGGCAGGTCAAGCAAAACTTGATGGCGTACTGAACCAATTAAAAAAGAAAGATTTAGAAGAATATATTTATGTAGCTCGTGCTTATATGAATAACACAAAACCAAACTTTAAAAGTGCTATTACTGTTTTAGACAAAGCAAAAGCATTAAATCCAACAGATGCACAAGTACAACTCGCATTAGGCGACGCCTATTATGGCGACAAAAATCAAAACGAAGCCTATGCAGCCTACCGTAATGCATACAATACCGACAATAGCTTACTGCGAGCCAAAATGCAATTAGGTGTTTTGTTAAAAGGAGCAAACGCATTTGACGATGCGGTAAAAGCATACGATGAAGTAATTACAATTAATGCAAATTATGGTCCTGTTTATCGTGAATTAGCCGAAACGTATAACAAATGGTCGTACAATAAACCATCACGCAGAGCCGAACTAAACGCAAAAGCACTTACTTACTACGAAAAATACTTAACCTTAACCGACTATTCACTATCATCACGAATGCGACATGCCGACTTTTTAATTCTATCAAAAGACTATAAAGCACTTGAAGCCGAGGCCAACGCAATGAAACAACTCGACAAGGTAAATCCAAGAATATTAAGATATTTAGGTTACGCCGCTTTTGAAAACGGAAATACAGACGATGCCATTGCAGCTTTAAATGATTTTATTACAAAAGGCAATAATAAAGTAATTGCAAGAGACTATTTGGTATTGGGTCAAGCCAAAATTAAAAAAAGTATTGGTACAGACGGGAAAACAATTGACGAAGTTGCAGCACAATTGGGCTTAGCCGAAGTCAAAAAAGCAGTAGAAATGGAACCATTAATGGCAAATGAATTAAACGAACTAGGCAAAAAATACTTTTCGCAAAAGTTCTATAATTTAGCGAGCGCCGTATTTGAAATAGCAATTACAGTACCAACATCACCTAATGCACTCGAAGATAACGTGTACTACGGTTTATCGGTATACTCTGTAAACAGAAATTTAGAAGAAGCACTGCGCAATAAAATTCAAATTGCTAATGCAGACAAAGCCATTGACACGGCAATTGCACAAAAACCAGACTACCAAGAATCGTATTTATATAAAGCACGCCTAAACAATCTTATCAATAACGATGAAGTAATGGCTGCTTCATATCAAAAATATACAGAATTAGTAACCGCAAAAGGCGACGAAGAAATAACAAAAAACAAAACAAAATTAATTGAATCCTATAATAATTCAGCAGCATATTACGCGTCAAAAAAAGAACTAGTAACATCAAAAGAATTACTATCAAAAACGCTAGCACTCGATCCAGCAAACGCATTTGCAATTGAATCAATGAAAACACTAAAATAAATAATCCATAAATCAAAAATTAAAACACCAATAGTTATCAAACTTTCGGTGTTTTTTTTTATTAAAAGCCAATCGCGTTTTCCGTTGCAACATTTTAGCTTTAAAGCTTTTTTTGCATGCCCAAAAACGAGCTTCCTTTGGTCGCTGTTGTTAGGCAGCAAAAAATAACTTTAAAGCTAAAATGGTTTACACTACAACCACGGCTACCAACCATGCAGATAACCAAACCAAAACTCAGACACACAATCCTAATTTAACCATATTCAAAAAATTAATCAACAAAAATCAACTATATTTGCACACTATTAAAACAAAAAATGCTTAAAAAAGAAACCCAATTAGCCATAGAAAAAGGAGAAATGCTCCCATTAATGGAAGAGTTCTACACCATACAAGGCGAAGGCTACCATACCGGAACCGCAGCCTATTTTATACGAATTGGAGGGTGCGATGTAGGTTGTCATTGGTGCGACGTTAAAGAAAGTTGGAACGCCGAATTACATCCACCAACCGCCATTAGTCAGATTATAGATAATGCAAAAAAATACGCAAATACAGTAGTAGTAACGGGTGGCGAACCGCTAATGTGGGACATGAACTTGCTTACAACAAAACTTAAATCCGAAAACGTAACCGTTCACGTCGAAACATCTGGTGCCTATACACTTTCAGGCATTTGGGACTGGATTTGTTTATCCCCAAAAAAAAATAAACTCCCAACACAAACCGTTTATGAAAATGCAAATGAATTAAAAGTTATCATTCATAATAAGCATGATTTTATTTTTGCCGAAGAACAAGCACAAAAAGTAAATAAAAATGCCATATTATTTTTACAACCCGAATGGAGCAAAAAAGAAGAAATGACGCCACTAATTGTAGATTATGTAATGAAAAATCCAAAATGGAGGGTGTCATTACAAACCCATAAATATTTGAATATTCCTTAATAAAAAGCACTAAAGATAAATTAAAATAAGTAAAAACCCTTGAATTCATAAATTATTTTCAGTAAAACTTCATATTTGTAATGATTTTTATCTATAAATTATATACTTATCGTACATTTAGTACAATAATTAAATCTTACAAAAATGTTTACGCAATTACTTCTGCTTCAAAATCCGAGTTGTAAAATAACACTGACACTCCTTGCCCTTTTTTGTAATTCGCAACTCATTTTTTCACAAAATAAAAATACAACAGTAGCGAACAAACAAGTTTACGAAGAAAAAAACGTTGACAACAAACCCGAATATCAAGGTGGCGCAATTGAAATTAACAAATTTATCGCTGCAAATTATAAAATGCCCGATATAGATTCTTACAACGGAAAAGTAATTATCACTTTTATTGTTGAAACCGATGGTACTTTAAGTGACTTTAATGTGGTTAAAGACATCGGTTACGGTAGTGGCGACGAGGCAATTAGAATTTTTAAAAAATCGCCTGCATGGAAACCCGCAATTTTAGATGGAAAACAAGTAAGGACACTAGTTTCTTTCTCCATCACTCTAAAAAGTGAAGAGAATTAATTAACAAACTAATTATTGTATCGTAGTAAAGTATCAAAATACAATTACGATATTTAAAAATTATATCACTACAAAACTATTACAATAAACACTAGCAGCATCATACCATATAAATTAGTGCAAACATATTTATTATAGGAAAAACATTGCAAACTGCAACATTTTTATATTTCAAAAAATAAAGGATTCATCATGCCTAGTGAACTTTAATTATACTATTAGTTACTATTGTAAAAAAAGCTATTTATTATCGTAATAATCTTAAATAATTGCAAGTAAATAAATTACAATACTAAATATTATGTATATTTACTAACGACCACATTTTATAACGTAAAAATGCTACAAAAAAAACTACTACTTTTTTTGCTTGTGCTTCAACTACAAATAATTTTTGCACAACAAAAAACCTATCTTATAAGTGAGGTAGCAACAAGTCCTGAATTTCCAGGAGGATTAGTTATGCTAAAATCGTTTATAGCAACACATTTCGAAATGCCCGAAGATGCAAATGTTTTTGGACAGCTTGAGCTAGGCTTTACTGTTGACACAAAAGGGCGACTACTAAATTTTGAAATTATAAAAGATTTAGGAGAAGGAACCGGTCAAGAGGCAATTCGTGTATTAGCCAACAGTCCGCGGTGGAAACCAGGTTCACTTATAGATGGCACAGCTGTAAATGTATATTTGGTAGTACCAATAAAATTGCAAAGCAGATAATTACTTATTGCAATAATTGTAATTTTGCTAAGTAGTCAAAATTAGTACCTTCATGAATTAATGTGCATGACAAACCATTATCATGACACGCATTTTGTAGCGTATTAAAATCTAAATATAACCAATTAAAAGGGTCTTCTACCTCATTTTTATAGGTAATTGTAAAGGTTAACTCTCCATAATAACCATTTGCAGTAACTAGTTTGGCCCCATCTTCATCGTCATCGAACATATAAATTAAATCAGAACTATCAATTAAAATTTGACCATTTTTATGTAATAAACTTTTTAGTTTTTGTAAATAAACGGGGGTTTTTGCCAGCGTGCCAAATATTCCAGTTCCATTCATAAGCATTAAAATAGTGTCAAACTTTTCATTTTCAAGTTCTAAAATATTCGACTGTACCACCTTTTGTAAACCTCGTAATTTGCAGGTATCAACTGCGCTTTTTGATATATCAATTGCTAAAACATCTAACTTAAGCACATTTTGTAAATACAAACTATGACTTCCAGCGCCACAACCTACATCCAAAATACGACCGCAACTAAAATTTATTGCCATTTGCTCCAAAATGGGCATTTCATTATAATTTCTAAACAAGTAACATAGTTCCATTTCATCAGCATCAGAAATGTTGGTTTCGGTTATTAAATTCTCAGGTTTATTATTGGTTTGATAATCAAAAATTGCTCTGCCAAAAAGATCTTTCATTTAAAAAAGTATAAAAATTTAAAGTATAAAAGTATAAAGATGCTTATTTTTACAAAATAATTTCAAAGCAAATGTTGAAACCATCACTAAACGAGCTCTCTAAACTAGCCAAAGATAAGCAACTAGAAAACAAAAAATACCTCGAAAAATTAAAAAAGAAAACGCCAAAAAATTTAGATTATGTAATGCAAGATTTACATACGCAAGAATTTAAAAAAACCAATTGTTTAGCCTGTGCAAATTGCTGCAAAACGACTGGTCCGTTATTTACAATGGTCGATATAGATCGTATTTCCAAGCATTTAAAACAAAAGCCACAACAGTTTATTGAACATTACTTGCGCATAGACGAAGACAAAGATTATGTTTTACAATCTCTTCCTTGCCATTTTTTAGAAGCTGATAATGCATGTTTTATATACGACGTACGTCCAAAAGCGTGTCGTGAATTTCCGCACACCGACCGAAAAAAATTTCAACAAATAAACGATTTAACACTTCAAAACATTGCAATATGCCCCGCAGCCTATAACATTGTAGAAGAAATGAAGAAAAAAATTATTCTATAAATACAATACATACATTAACCCAATAAGGTAATAATCTTATTTTCAACGGCTTCGCTGTTCCAAATTTGCTCAATATTTGGCATTTCTAAAATCTGCTTCATAATACCATCTTGAAAATCGCCCATTGCAAGTGCCTCTGCATACGGTTGCAGACTAAAAGTAACCCGGCTGTATAAAGGAGTCCACTTATCTGGATATTTATCCGAAAAATGCTTCTCAATCTTTTTTTGTAATAAAAAGTTTTTATCGGCCGTTTTGGTACTCATTTCCATAAAATTGCGCTCGGCTAATTCCGCAATAGCATCGGCATTGGGCTTTCTGGATTTTTCATATTCGGCAAAAATAGATTTCCAATCGTCGCCATACTTTAGCATCATGTCGTTTAAAACCGTAATATCTTCAAAACCAGCGTTCATTCCCTGCCCATAAAACGGAACAACTGCGTGTGCAGAGTCGCCAATTAAAGCTACTTTGTCTTCAAAAGTCCACGGATAACATTTTGTAATGACCAAATTACTCGTTGGATTTTTAAAAAAATCAACAACCAAATCAGGAATAACATTTTTAGTGTCCGGAAAAAACTCTTCAAAAAAAGCTACCAAATCCTTTTCAGATTTTAAATTTTCGAACGAATTTTCACCTACAAATGGCATAAAAAGAGTACAAGTAAACGTACCGTCCAAATTACTTAAACCCATCAACATAAAATTTCCACGAGGCCAAATATGCAACGAATTTTTATCTATTTTATGTGTACCATTTTGATTTGCAGGAATATGCAATTCTTTATATCCAATTTTCATAAACTCCTGCGAGTAGTCAAACATGCTTTGGCGTTGCATCCGATGTCTAATTCTTGAAAAAGCACCATCAGCTCCAAAAACTTTATCATATTTTAACTCCTGCCAAGCCCCGCGCTCAGTTTCACCAATATGAAGGGTAGCATCGAACAAGGTAACATCCCAAATTTTATGTTCAAAATAAAATTGAACGCCAGCATTTTCGGCTAAATCGATCATTTTTCGATTCAAAATTCCGCGTGACAACGAAAAAATTGCCTCCCCTTCCTTACCGTAATTTTGAGTAACAAACGAACCATCTTTTAGATGAATGCCGCGTTTATCCACTGCAATTCCAATTTTTCGAATTTCATCATCCAATCCAATATCCTCCAAAGTCTTCCAACCTCGATTTGACATAACTAAATTAATCGAACGTCCTGAAAATTCAACTTTTCTTATATCAATACTTCGATCATAAACATGCACTGTATGACCCTGTTTTTTTAGATAAATTGCCAATAATGTTCCAACTAAACCCGAACCAACAACGGCTATTTTTTGCGGTGTTTGCATAAAAGTAAATTTCGAACTGCAAAAATAAGCAAATTTCTTTCTTTTAGTAGCTATTTCCAGCATTACATTACAAGCTTTTTTCAAACTCCTTTTTTTGTTTGCTATAAAATGTGCTTCCGCTGGTCGCAATTTTATAGCAACAAAAAAGAGTCGTTTTTTAAAAAGGCTTTCCTTTTCAATCTGGGCTAAAATTTACGTTTTCAAAACCTATTTTTATTAAAAACATAACTTCATTACATACTTAAAAATACTTTCCATTGCCACAAGTTGGTTAAATATTACGTCACTTTACTTTTATTTCAATTCAAGTGCAATACACTTCGTTTAAAGTAAAAATTCTTTTGCAAAGCTTTTTTTACCTCCAAAAAAGTATAACGATACTACAACCAGCCGCAAAAAAACGAAATAAGCAGATAGCGCCCAAAATCATAAAAATAAAAATCTACTTATTATAGAAATGAGCTAAAAAATATTGAAAATTAAACCAGTCAGCTCTATTTACAGCAAGGAGCAGAACAAAATAAAGAGACAAAATCACTAACCAAAAATAAAATCATAAAACAAGATAATATTTGTTTAATGATTTGTAATATATATTAAACAATTAGTACATTTGTACAAAACTATAACTATGATTTCAGTTACAAAAGAAGCCTTAAAAAAGCTTCCAAAAATACCGCGATTAAACCTAGTCAATTCGTGTACCGGTTATAAATCGGCAAGTTTAATAGCTACCAAATCGGCAAATGGTGTCGAAAACGTTGCCATATTTAGTTCAGTTACACACCTAGGAAGCGACCCTGCATTGCTTGGTTTCATTCTCCGTCCAGCAACAGTGCCCCGCAATACGTACAAAAATATTAAAGAAACGGGCTACTTTACCATAAATCACATTACCTCACAAATGATTGCCGACGCCCATCATACCTCAGCAGCCTACCCACATGAAATTTCCGAATTTGATAAAACAAATCTCGAATCAGAATACCTACCAGGTATTGAAACTCCATTTGTAAAAGGAAGTCCAGTGCGCTTGTGGTGCAAATACCTAAACGAGTACGAAATTAAAGAAAACGGCGTAATTCATGTCATTGCATCAATTGAAACAATTTTTCATGACAATAATTTAGTAGCGGGTACTGAATATTTTTTGCAATTAGACAAAGCAAATATAGTTGCCGTAAATGGTTTAGATGGCTATTGCGAACCAAAATTGATTACTCGTTTTGAATATGCACGCGCTAATGCTGCTACAAAAGCATTTGCAAAACAATAACAAGTATATTTAATAAAAATGGCTCACAAAAAACTAAATCTTCCCGAAAAAATTTGCACAACCTGCGGATTAAAATTTACCTGGCGAAAAAAATGGGCGAAAAATTGGGACGAAGTAAAGTATTGTGGTGAAAAATGCAGACGAAGTAAATAACAAATTATGTAAACCGCAGTGCGGTTTTGCCTAAAAATGATCTTAAAATTATCGAAATTTAATACAAACACATGAATAATTTAGTTTGGTTTAGAAATGACCTTCGCACACAAGACAATACCTCGCTTTATAAAGCGTGTAAAACATCAGGCCAAGTAATTGCTGTATATTGCCTTGATCCTCGACAATTTGAAATGAACAAACACGGTTTTAAAAAAACCGAAAAATACAGAGCTAAATTTTTGTTAGAAACGCTACGGAATTTAAAAAATAATTTAGCTGCTTTAAATATTACCATATTTATTTATCACGATATTCCAGAGAACGTGCTCCCTAAGTTGGTCCAAGAGTATTCAATTACATCTGTATTTTTTCAAAAAGAATGGACACCAGACGAAGTTTCTATAAACGCAAGTAGTAAAATAAAAATTCCGAATGTTAATTTTATTGAAACCTACGATCAGTTTTTATTTCATCCAGATGCAATTCCATATTCTGATTTTAATAAAATTCCAGAAGTTTTTACAGAGTTTAGAAAAAAATGCGAAAAAGAAAGTAAAATAAAAGCGGTAGTTTCAGTTGAAGCACAAGCCAAAGAAAATTTTATTGAAACATCAAATGTAATTCCAAGCTTAGAAGATTTGGGATTAGAATCGTTCAAATTAGATAAAAATTCAGCATTTCCGTTTCGAGGTGGAGAAACTCAGGCCTTGAAACGAATGGAAAATTATTTTTTTGAAACCGAAAATTTATCAGAATACAAAAAAACCAGAAACGGATTAATTGGCGAAAACTACAGTTCAAAACTCTCAGCGTGGTTGGCAAACGGCAGTATCTCGGCACGTACAATTTACTGGGAAGTTCAAAATTATGAGCAAGAAGTATGTAAAAACGAAGATACCTATTGGTTAATTTTTGAACTAATTTGGCGCGACTATTTTAAGTACATTTCATTAAAACATGGTGATAAAATTTTTAAACTCGACGGCATTTTACAAAAACAATACGAATGGAAAACCAACGATAAAGCCTTTCGCGAGTGGAAAAATGGCAATACGCGCGAACCCTTTGTTAATGCAAACATGATAGAATTGCAACGAACCGGTTTTATGAGCAATCGAGGGCGGCAAAATGTAGCTAGTTATTGGGCCAAAGAATGGGAACAAGACTGGCGCATTGCCGCAAAATATTTCGAAAGCATGCTAATAGATTACGATGTACACTCTAATTACGGTAATTGGATGTACAATGCAGGTGTAGGAAACGACCCTCGAGACCGCAAATTTAACATAAAAAGACAAGCCGAAATGTATGATGCACAAGGTAAGTATCAAAAAATTTGGTTAAACCCCGATTTATTTTAACCGTTACACTCCTAGTTACCAATAACATACTTACATATAATGAAAATATTACGACTTATATTAGGCGACCAATTAAATAGCAATCACTCGTGGTTTAACAACACCAACGACAAGATAACTTATGTAATGGCCGAAATGCGACAAGAAACAGATTATGTCGCACATCACATTCAAAAAGTTGTGGCATTTTTTTTATCAATGCGCACGTTTTCTGCCAACTTACAATCACAAAAACACAATGTACTTTATTTTGAAATTAACGATCAAAATAATCCACAACAATTAAAAAAATTAATTACAAATTGTATTGAAAAATATCAAATAGAAAAATTTGAATACCAACTACCCGACGAATACCGTTTGGATGAACAATTAAAAGAAATATGTAATGCAATAGGCATAAGCAGTGCAGTTTATGACACTGAACATTTTTACACGAGCCGTTTTGAGCTTCAGGACTTTTTTAAAGGAAAAAAAATGTTGCTAATGGAAACATTTTACCGCTCGATGCGAAAAAATCATGATGTGCTTATGCACGGCGGACAACCCGCTGGCGACCAATGGAATTTTGACCATGACAATCGACTGAAATACAAAGGTCAAGTACCCATTCCACATGAAAAAAATTTTCATAAGAACGTTAAGTCCCTAGTTTTAGAAATTCAAAAAGCAAACATAAGCACTATCGGAACCATAGATGAAAACAATTTTTCGTGGCCTACCTCACGGCAAGAATGTTTAGAAGTTTTAGATTATTTTTGCCATAATTTACTTATCCATTTTGGAGATTATGAAGATGCCTCGCATACCGACGAAAAATTTTTATTTCATTCGCGTTTGTCTTTTGCAATGAACTCAAAGATGGTAACACCGCAAGAGGTTGTTAACACCGTTGTAGCGTATTATTATAAAAACCAAACCACCATTACCATATCACAAGTAGAAGGATTTGTGAGGCAAATATTGGGTTGGCGCGAATATGTGCGAGGAATTTACTGGAAAGAAATGCCACATTATGCCAAAATGAATACACTAGATAATCATAATAAATTGCCAAATTTTTATTGGACTGGTGCAACCAAAATGAATTGTATGCAAAAAGCAATAAGTCAAAGTTTAAGTGAAGCGTATGCACATCACATTCAAAGATTAATGATTATTGGCAATTTTTCATTGTTAACACAAATTGACCCAGACGAAGTAGACAATTGGTACTTAGGTGTTTACATTGACGCTATTGAATGGGTGGAATTACCAAACACACGAGGCATGAGCCAATATGCCGATGGCGGAATTTTAGCCACAAAACCATACGTTTCATCTGGAAGTTATATTAACAAAATGAGCAACTATTGTACTAGTTGCCACTATGCCGTAAAAGATAAATTTGGCGATAAAGCCTGCCCATTTAACACCCTGTACTGGAATTTTTTAGACGAAAAGAAAGAGTATTTCGCTAATAACCAGCGAATGGGTATGATGATGAACATGCTTAAAAAAATGAATCCTGAAGAATTGTACAAAATTAAAGTAAAAGCAAATGAAATAATTTCAAATTTAGATGCGTATTAATTCCAAAGGTTTGACAACTATATGTAAGTACACCAACGGTTTTAAGACGTACTAAATTTTAGCAGGTTTAAAAACCAATTTGGTTGATGTTTTGATAATTTCAGCTTTATTTAGTTTCATTTTTCTAAATTTTCCATCCACATACATTTGGGCTTGGTCTCGGTAATGTTGGCTCATTGGATTTCCTGATTGCCCCGACGGTATTATGCTTAGAGCATTTTCAATGTCAGAAAAATCAATAACTCGCCGAGTTGAAGGCCCTGCCTTTACTTCATATTTATTATTATCTGAATACGTAAACATTAAGTTATTAAGCACTTCACATGATCCAGCAATGCTTGCTGGAGCTACATTAAATAAGCCTTTTAGTGCGTAAATTTTGCCTAACGGATGCTGAATTTCGAGCGTGTGTACCCTATTCCATGTCCATAAAGAAACGTCACTTCCTAATTGTTCTTGAAGAGATGCAACTGTTTCCTTAAAAGATTTTATTAGTATTTCATCTCTTTTTTCGACACGGTTTTTGGTTAAAATAGCATCCCACCAAGGAGAATTTAAATTTTTTAATTGTGAATTTATAACTTGTTTTATCGTGTGAGTAGCCAAAAGTGCCTTAAAATCATCGCTACCAAGTTCATCCTCAAAGGTATTTTTTAAATAAAAATAGAGCAACTTATTATAAATGGTCGGTTCAATTTGATTTAATTCATTTGTTCCATTCCATTTTTTTATAATTGCTATCGCTTTTTGTTCATTATTAGATAGTTTAATAGCGCGTACTGCATTTAAAAAAATACGAATATTTTCTAATGCTGTGATCGATTTGGTATCTAAAGTCATGTTGCAAACATCGCTTTTTGTCCAATTATTTTTTGAAAGTAATATCTTTTCAATTCTAGTCGCTCGATCTTTTGGCAGGTAATAACCCGGATATAAATAACCGTTTACCGCCTCTGTTTGATTGTTAGCCGAATAAACATAATTTGATGGTGGGTTTATTGCCATTGGATGATTTTTAAAATCTATAAACTCTTTTTTATCATCTATTCCATTGCTTCCGTTTAAGATAAAATTGGTGTTGATCGATTGATCTACCTGATATAATTTTCCCGAAGTAATCCACGCAATGTTATTTTTGGCATCGCCGTACATAAAATTTAGTCCTGGTGCATGAATTAATGCTACGGCATTTTTAAATGCGTCTAAATTTGTTGCATGATTAATATTATATACTGCATCTACAATATGATTTTTATGCTGGGTATAAATCCACGAAAGTGCCACCAGTTTTTTATTAGGTAATCCATTTAAAACACCCGACATAATTGGTCCATGAATGGTATATTTTACTCGTATTGTTACCGCAGTACTGTCTTTTATTTTTATGGTTTTAGATATAATTTTGTAATTTTTAAAGCCCTTTGCCGTTTTATATTGATTGGCGTTTTTTGGATTTTGCACCTCTTCAAAAAAATCTAAATCGTCATTTTCAAACATTGTTAATCCATAAGCAAAGCTTCTGTTGTGCCCTAAGAGCGGAAACGGAGTTCCTGCCAAATGATAGCCGTACATTTCATAATTTGGCGTTTTTATGTGCGCTTCATACCATGTTCCAGGTTGTGAAAACCCAATATGAGGATCATTCTCAAAAATAACTTTACCATTTTTCGTTTTTTGTGCACCAATTACCCAACTGTTACTGCCAATAAATGGTGCAACTGGTCCATTTTCTAATAAACTTGTAATTGATTTTGAAATTGCGGAATAATTATTTGATATTCCGTTAAAACTTTTCAATTGTTGCGTTCCTAGTGATCCATCAATTCCAAAATCTTTTAAATAGTTACTGCCAAATTTGTCGCGAATATCAGTTAGTAACGGATCGGTTTTTTGTGCCATTGCAAAGCTAAACGACATGTATCCAAAAATATTAAAAACATCTTTAATTGTTAGTTTTTGTTTCTCAATTCCAAGTAATTGGTATTCAATTGGTGTTTTTCCTTCCTCTATAAACTGATTAATACCTTGCAAATATGCAAGTGTTAATTGGTATGCATTCGAACTTTTATCCATTTCTGCCACCGCCTTTTCAGAGGCCTCGTCAATCCCTAAACTTGAAAAAAATAAGTCGTTTTTAAGCATTACCGTGCCAAAAATTTCAGATAATTTTCCGGGTGCAATACGTTTTAACAGTTCCATTTGCCACAAACGATCTTGAGCATGAACATAACCAAAAGCTACCATCGCGTCATGTTCTGTATTGGCATAAATGTGCGGAATGCCAAAATCGTCAAAATAAACGGTGGTTGC
Organism: Flavobacterium sp.; assembly: GCA_043772535.1. GTDB lineage: Bacteria > Bacteroidota > Bacteroidia > Flavobacteriales > Flavobacteriaceae > Flavobacterium. The sequence goes on from JAYVGC010000155.1 coordinate 14,976, forward strand.
AGCATCAATATTTTTAAGTGCAATTTGTCCTTCGTAGGTGGGTTTTATTGAAAGTAAGTAGCCGTAAATACAAATTACGGCCAGCAATACAACAGCAATAAGGGCAATAGTGGTTTTTTTTAGAAGAGTCATAACATACAAATGGGTTGGCAACAAAATAGGCTTTTGTCAAATCAAATGTATAATTAAAAAAAGTATTTTACAAGTAGGCAAAACACAATTCAAAACGGAGTAAAACAAAACCCTGCCAAGGTTTTGAATCTTGACAGGGTTGCATTAGTTTCTTTTTTTAAAGAGCCGCTTTACTGGCAGTGATTGCGGAAATAAAAACATCCACCTCATCGAGCTCTTGATTGATTCGTTGCAGGTCCAATTCTTTTTGCAATAAGGCAACAGGACCATAATACCAAACACTTTTATAATATAGTCCATATATCGTCAAAAAAAATATAACCATAACCACAGGTACTCATTACCTCTTTTTTAGTAGTTTTATTAACCATTTCAGCAATAAAATCCTCTACTTCCTCTAATTTTTTGTAAAATTTATTAGAAAAAGCTCTTTATATTTCGCCCATATTTTTTCGGCTGGATTAAGCTCTGGACTGTATGGTGGAAGAAAAACCAGTACAATATTTTTTGGAATAATTAGTTTTTTTGCTTTGTGAAATCTACCATTATCCAATACCATTATTTTGAGTTCGGTTGGGTTTTGATTAGAGAAATCGTTTAAGAAAATTTGAAAATTATCAGCATTACAATGTGGCAGAATTAACTGAAAAAAAGCACCATTTATGGGTGAAAAAGCACCAGAAAGCCAAGTCGATTTATAGACTTGTTGAAACGTACAAATTGGTTTAACTCTAAGTGCA
>JAYVGC010000156.1:0-5930 GCA_043772535.1 Flavobacterium sp.
ATTCTTCTCCACATTCTAGTTTGCCATTTTTATATTCAAATTGGAAAATTTGTGTTTTAGTAGGTTGAATTTCAAGTTTATATTTTTTAATTTCTGAAAAGATTACTACGAAAATGAAAGTTTTTGTAGTAATAAAGATGGAGATATAAACTTGTGGAATGTGTATAATCTGTTTACTCAAGCTAAAAAATTAAGCTATATTGACACATTTTTAGATAGAAATGTAAATGCCTTTGACTTTTCAAATGTCATTCAGAAAGCACTAGTTGGAAGTGGAGACTACAATTGGTTTTTGAATTGAGAGGAACCCAACTCCTTAATTGGGGTTGGGTTTTATTTTATCTGAATAATCGAACATTAAATGATATAAAGTGATTTTTTTATTTGTTTTTGTAGTATGATTTGACCTGTAAGAGAATTCAAAATCATCAATAAATTTATAGCTGTTTAAATCTGTAAAAAAAGTACTATTTTCTTTAATATCAATTTCTTTAACGACAAATCCCAACATACCATTTACTTTATTATTTGTGGGATATTTTTCTTCAATAAATCTCTTAATACCGTCATTAATATATTTGTTGTTTAAACTGCTTTGATAGTAAGAGTTTATTCCATCGATTCTTTTACATTCAATTATATAAAAAGAATCTTTATTCTTTAGACTACTAATTAAATCTATAACTTCAATATCTGAATATCCTATTTCATTATAGTTTTCATCAACAAATCCTGTTTCAGTTTTGAATCTATATCCGTTTAGTTTTAAATCATCAATAATTAATTGATTGTCTAAATAATCTCTATATAATCTATTCTTTATCTTATTTTCATTGTTCTCAATAAATTCATAATCTATTAGCATTTTCTTGTAACATTTATGTATTTGAGTCAAAATGAACTCAAAATTTTCATCAATATAGAATGTTATATATTTTGGATTATTTACCTTCATTTAATCAACATTTTCACCGTTACTAATTTTGAAAAATGCTTCTATAAATTCTGATAAATCTAAATATGCTAAAGCAGGATGCCAAGACTTATATTGGTTAGGTTTTGCAATGTAAAAGAAATCTTCCTCAAATCCTTTTACATCTTTTTGCATAAATAAATTATAACTTAAATTCTCAAAACTTAACGCTGAAATGTTTTTAAGTAATGCTTTGTCATCTTCTTTTTTCCAAAGAATATTATTTTTTCCTTTTGAAGTTTCTTTAATAACTTTAAACTTCATTAAAATTGAATGATTAGAATACAATATTTCTACTTCAAAATATTTATTATCGGAATTAAATCTGTTACCAAAATGATTTATAAATACTTGTGCATAGTCTTCAAGAATGACACCTTTATAAGTTATTTTACTGATTACTTTTTTTCTCGCAAGGTCTTTACCTTTGAGTAATGGAATAGTAACAGTATTGGTGTAATTTATTAAATTTTCTTCTTGTTTTGAAAGCCCAAATAAATTATAAAGTTCTTGCTCCATTTTTATTTTTTCAATTCCTAATTCACTCTTTAAAAAATCGTCTTGCATAAGATTTGCAAAAAACTTACTAGAAACTTCTTCAACTTTATTAACTTGATTTATCAGTTTTTCACTTGTAACATAAGGTACTTCCCATTTTTCTTCATCGTGAGTTTGCTCCCTTTCTATTCCAGTAGATGAACCATTTTGAATAATAAAGTATGCAAAGAATGACGAGTTTAATATTCCAGAAATTGATTTTAATTCTTTTATTCCATCAACATCAAGAGCTTTAATTGCAGTTAACGAACTTTTGAATAATGCATTTTCATATAATATAGAACTTACAGCTTTAAATACATTTGTAGTTCCTTCGGTTATTAATAAAGAAGGAGCGTTAAATATTGTTGTATCATCTGGAAAATATCCAACATCTCTACCATCCCAGTTTTGTAAATTTGTTTTTGTGTAAAATGGGGTTAAAAAACCCTTATAATTTGTAAGAACGTCCTTTATTTTACCTTTTTTATTGGTTACTTTTTCTAGTGAACCAATAAATTTATAGTCCGTAAAACTTTCAGTATTTAGCTGTTTTTTACCATCAGTAAATTTCAATCCTTGTCCTTTTATGAACTTGGATTTATCTGACGTTATAGCTTTTATACTTTTGAAATTCTTTCTTAATCTTGCAATTAAATAATAATCTAAAATATTACCATAAACTAAAGTTTTCCAAATCCAATCTTCATCTATAAAATAACTTTGTAATAATTCTTTGTAATCATACTTTTCAATAACCATCAATTTAAAGGTCTCAAAAAACAAATTAGGTTTTAAAGAAATGTGTTTTATAATGTTATTTCTGCATTCAGCAAAATTATCTGATTTGCTATAAAATAATATAGTTGCTGGTGCAACTGCTTTGTCATTTGATTTGTCAAATACTTGATGTCTCACAGAAGACAACTCAAATACTTGATAGATTTTAAAATTATTTAAAAAATAATTTCTAAAAACCCCACTTTTTTCAAGTTTGTATAAAATTTTACTTGTTACAATAAAAGCAGTTTCAGCGAAATTGAAATCACTAACTCTCACAAGAAATGCTTCTGCTATTTCTCTGTGGACTATTTCTAAATTGCTTTTTTCTTCAATTTTTCTATTCTCAATATACTTTTCAAATAATTGTTTTTCTTTATCGTGTTTAGTTGCCCAAGGTGGATTTCCGAGTATAAATTGAAACGGTATTTTATTTAAAGCAATATTATAATCTCCTTTTTTATTAAAAAAGTCATCTGCAAAAAAATTGGAATTTATTAAAATAGGGAATTTAAAACCAACAATACTTTTTGGTGTTAAGTAATCTAATAGTGTAATGTAAAGAGAAAAAATAGCAACACTTATCGCGTTTTCATCTTTGTCAATACCAAAAATGTTGTCTTTAAGTAACTCTTTTAAAGTGTTTTTGTAATTTTCGTAAGATTCATTAGTATTAAAATTAGGGTTGAGTTTTTGATATTGTGTTATAATTTGTCTCAAACTTTCTACTAAAAAAATTCCTGAACCACAAGCAGGGTCTAGAATTTTACAATTAAATTCTTCAGGATTATCTTCAAAATATTTTGATACAGTTTGTTGTTGAATGTAATCAACTAAAAAAAGAGGTGTATAATATGCTCCTTGCTTTGCTTGGTTTTCTACCCCAATAAATTTCTCATAAACATTACTTATGAACTCAATCGGAATAATAGAGAAATCATAAATGTTAAATAAAGATATTTGACTAACTCCATTTTTTAACTCATCGCCTTTAAGTAAACTGATAATTAATTCTAAATGATATTCTTTTACGTAATTATCCTCTTGAATTAATACATTATCAATTCTATATTCTAAAGGAAATAAATTTCCGTTGAAATCATTTCTAATCTGTTTGAAAAAAGTATATGCTTTTTGCTTTTCTGAAAGAAGACTATAAAAATCTTCAATTTCTAAAATTTTATATTTTTTGAGTTCAACTTTTCTATCAATTAAATATCTGATAAAAATTACTCGACCTATTAATGAATTGGCTACTTTAGAATGTAAATTACCTTTATCTTTTGCTGTAAGTAAATTCCTTGCATCTTCGATGTTTTTCAGCAAAAAATAATCTACTCTTTTTTTATTTTCAAATTTTGATTTATATTTTTCCCAAGTTTCTCCTGTAATAATTTTAAAATACTCGAAATCCTCTATGCTATTTGAATCTGCTAAAGTTTCTAATTCATTATTTCCAGAAAGTAATTTAAAACCATTTTTTACAATCCACTGATTATTTTGTTTAATAATGATTGCTGGAGCTTGATTAAAATTCCAAATTTGTTTTTCTAGTGAAAAATCTTCGTTGTGTGGATTCTCAAAAAATAATATTAAAGGTTCATTATTAATACAAAAAATTGCATCTGGCTGAAGTTTCAATAACGTCTCTTTAATCCTATTTGAAAAAATTTTAAACTGATTTAGTTTGATTTCAGACAAATAGAAAAGCCCATCTTTTTCAAGAAGGTTTAATTTTTCTAAAATTGAATCAATTTGCATAGTTAAAACATTTCATTTTTGCAAATTTAGTCAAATAAAATGGATTTAAAAGTAGTCATTAAAAAATTAGTTAATTATCTAAAAATAAGCACTTTATATGTTTCTCTTCAAACCATCAAAAACTTTTGGGTCGTTGGTTCTTAAGTATTCTAAAATCCTGTTTTTTTGAGGTATAACTGCAAGATTAAATTTTGATTGTAACCTATTTCCATTTTCTATAATCAACATATACTCTTGTATTCGTATTGCTTTTTCCTGTTTTGCAGTAAGTTTCTTTATTGGTGTAATTGGCTCTTTTGTTAATATTGTACTTTGATTTAACCTATTTAAAATCAATTCCTGCATTTCAAGAATTTTATCAATTTTGGCTGAAAGTTCTTGAAATTCTTTTTCCATATTTAGCTTTTTTCAACTATACTAATTTCTTCATCTGTCAGACCATACAACTCATAAATCATTTTATCTATAGCTTTATCAGTAGTATCAATTTCATTTTTTAAAGCTAAAACTTTGGAAGCTTCTTGGGTAAAATAATCTTCCCATTCTGCTTCTTGAGATAAGGTAAGTTTTACTTTTAGTTTACCTAATTCCTTTATAAAATCTGCATAAGACAACAAATACCAATCTTGCACTTTTTTGGGCAAGGTTTCTAACTCAAATTTTCGCTGTATTGTTCTTTGGAATTTTTGGGATTGTTCTTGGAGGTTATTACTATCAATAGAAATCAATTCTGCAATATTTAAAAACTTTAGTTTTATTTCATCAGATACATTTTTAATAGGTAAGTTTATCATTTTGTTAGCATCTAACCTAACTCTACCACCGTTTTCACTATCTCCAAATGCAGGAAAAAGAAACTTTTTTACAAAATTAAATAGTTTAGAATTTAAAACACATTGCAAATATCTGTCAGCATTAGATATAAAATAGCAATTAGCACTAATGTAATACCCATCTGTATCATAGTAAAAACTATGTTTTACTGCTGTATGATAATATATTAATTTAGGTTGTTCTAATTTATCATAATAATCACAAGCTCTTAAATTCCAATAATTTAAACCTTTATCTTGCCTTTTTATTAATCTGTCTTTAAAATTATTTACGTATTCATAAACTGCTGGATATTTATTTTCAACATCTAAATTGTATTGAGTTGCAATCATATACCTACCAGAATGACTTAAACTCCAACGTTTAAAATCATCTCCTTCTACCATTTTTTTCAATATCAAATCAGATTTTAAATCCTTTTCAGTAATTTGATTTCTTATTGTTTGATTAATAATAAAGGCTTCATTAAGTCCTGTTTTAATTCCATAATATACACCAGCATTAGTATATTGATTTAATGTAATTTTGGAATCATTAAATTTTTCTAAAATTTCATTAACAATTGAGTCAGTAAATTTCCAAATTGATTGAGTGAGATTTTCCTTTTTATAAAATTTTAAATCATAAAAATAATTTTGAGCATCATACAATGATTTAATCATTGCATACTGAATATCAGATATAAGATTAATTTCATTTTTAATAATTGTAATTTCTGGTTCTGTGGCTGCATCATCAAAAATTCTTAATTCTCCATAATTTATGATTTGCAAAATATTAAATGTTTTCAAATAATCTCTTAATTCTAAACCATACTTTCTTTCCATCCATTTATTTGGAGTTATAAAACCTAATAATCCATCTTTTTTAAGAATAATCATTGAAAGATTATAGAAATACACATATAAATCAGCACTGTAATTAAATGATTCTATATATTTTGTAGAAAAGTATTCTTTTTGAATATTACCTAATAATTCTTGTCTTACATAAGGAGGATTTCCAATTACCACATCAAAACCACCTTTTTCAAATATTTGAGGAA
>JAYVGC010000157.1:0-5921 GCA_043772535.1 Flavobacterium sp.
TACTGCGGTTAGTAAATAACGATTTTTTTAAAGCTCAAATTTACTGCTTTTACATAGATGCTTGGCGCAATTACTTCGTCTGTTCGCTGCAGGCTCGGGTGGGGTTTTAGGCAAACTCATAGATTAGTTTTGTACTTGGAAGTTCAGTCTTTAATTTATATTTGAAGTACAAAATTCACAACTGATGCCAAACGCTAAAACATTGCCAGCAAGTTTAACAACAAAACTATAAAATGAGAATTAAAGCATTACAATTTTTACTTTTTATATCAACTTTAGTATCGAGTCAAACTAAAGCAAAAATTCCATACAATGACAATATGAAATCGGAACTAAAAAGCATGTATTTGAAGGATCAGAAGGCTCAAGAATATGATTTAACCAAAGTACAACGCAAAGATTATTCAGATTCAATGGAATTGGAATTCAACAAATTATGCAAAAAAAATATGGATAATGTAAAAGAATATTTTAAGAAAAATGGATTTCCCGGTATCAGAGAAAATGGAAAAGAAACTTCTTTGCACTTTTGGTTAATTGTTCAGCATAGTGACAGTGATGTAAAATTTCAGAGCAAAGTATTAAATGCGATGAAAAAAGAACTTAAATCTAATAACGTAAATCGACAAAACTATGCTTATTTATATGATCGAGTTAAAAAGAATAAAAATCAGCCTCAAATATACGGAACGCAAATGATATGGAATTCGACAGGAGTTCATACACCATATAAAATTAAATCACCAAAGAAAATTAACCAGTTAAGAGTCGAAATGGAATTAGAACCACTTGAGGATTATTTAAAGTTGTTTAATGAATGAGCTTATAGGTTTATGCCAACAGCTTGGGTTCCGTTGCGGCTTACAGCCGCAACGAAACCCAAGTTGAACGGAAAATTTAAATGGTTTTTGGTTGCAAATGCCAATAACTCTGATCATAACTCACCATGATTGGCAACGTATTACTATTAAATGCTCCACGATTTTTATACACATTTCTGGGGTGTTGGTTCGTCACATCAATCCTAATTAATGTACTTTTTAAAATTATTTAATTAAAAAAAAGACATTTAAAACCGCAATGCTTTACTTATGCAAACTACAACGGCATATTAAATATAAAAAAGACAATTAGTTGATTTGTAAGAAAATAGTATTACATTTACCATGTAATGAATAATGAAGTACATGTAGTGCTTTTTTTGAATATTAAACAATTAAAAAATAAACTACACGATTTTACCAACTGCGTACGTTACAAAAATTAATTGTTAAAGTTAAAAATTAGAATTTTAAAATTTTTATAATGAAAACAAAATTACTTATTTTAATCCTTTTTGGACAGATTTTCATTTCTGCAGGACAATCGATACAAATCAACCAGATTATACCATCTGCTGTAAGTGGTGGTATAAACGTGAATTTAATGGTTACAACTTATAATGGTGCTGGATATTTGAGTCATAGTTATACGGTTATGGGAAATACTATAAATCTATCTGTGTGTTATTGGTTTAATATTACTTTGCCTGTTTATCAAATTAATAACAATTTTTTTATTAGTGTTCCCAACGATATAAATTACATAATTAATATTAGTATTTTTAATTCATCATCCCAAACTACCTGCAATAATTATGCTATGGGTCCAACTGCTTCAACAAACTATTTAAACATTGAAAATTTTGCAGAAGCAAACAATAAATATTTAATTTATCCGAATCCCAGTGCAGGCATAATCGAGATAAAAGGAGACAATTTTTTAGCAAAGCAAATCGATATTTACGATAATTTTGCAAGACTGGTAAAACAATTTAAAGCAACATCAACAAAAAATATAGATTTATCTGATTTAAATAATGGCGTTTATTATATGAAAATAGAAACCGAAAATGGAAACTCAACCCAAAAATTAATACTGAAAAAATAAACTTCAATGCCAACAAAAAATTGCCCTTAAATAATTAAAAATGTAAACAGGAACAGTGTAAAAAGTACGTTGCATATAAATAATATAATAAGTTACGCCCCAGATGCATTATTAAAAGAAAAAGATATATTTTAATTTGTTGTGTTTTTAAAAGTCGGTAACTTAAAACCATTCCCATTTACACATACCGTATCATTTTCAATCTTAAAAAGTTTTTTGTTTACTTTAAAAAGATTATTTTGATAATTTATTTTTTGGAATAAAAATAATTTAGATATTTCAGATGGATTATTTTTAAAAATTAAATTTACAATTTCGCCGATTTTTTTACCTTTAATTATTTTTTGAAAAACTATTTTCTCCTCCGCTTGCTGTAATGCCCTATTTGAAATAGGATCAAGACTTTTGAATTGTATTGTATCATTATTTAAAACTTTTTTTAGATTTTGTACATATTCAATTTTTGGCTTTTGAAAAAAAACTAAAAATAGGTTTGATAACAATAATGAAAAGCAAAAAATGGGAATAGCGATGTAAAACAACATTTTTTTACTGCTACTATTTTGCATAACTTTTTTAAAATCGTTTGTACTTTCCGCTTGTTGCTTAATAAATGAATTATTACTAATTGGGTTTGAAAAAAAAAATTTTTTTTCTAAATCTTTGTAAAGAGTCAAAAGTTTGTTAAAATCGGTTACTAATTGTTTATTGTGTTCAACGAGGTTATGTATATTGTTGTTTTGAGGGTTTCTTTTTGAAAAAAAATTGTTGTTTTCTATTAAATGCTTTTTTTTCGAGGTTTCCGTTTTCGCTTGTTCTTTTTGTTTTATTTGCACTTGTTTTCTTTGTTCTTCTGCCCTATTTTGCTCTTCTGTCTTTTTAATTTTAATGTTTGTAATTTCATATTCAAAATCACTAAAATGAATTATTTTTAATAAACCTTTTTCTTTAACGAATGTTGCAATTTCTTTACTATGTGTAAAATATATGGTTTCACAATTTGGAAAAAACGCGCTACAATTTTGAAAAAAATTCACTATTTTATCTTCTGTTGCCTCTTCGCAATAAACAACAAAATTTTGATTTGTTGAAATAGTTGAACTAATAAATTCTAATACATCTAATGGAAGTATGTTTTCGTTTAGTTTTTCAAAATCTTTTGGAAGTGTCACTTGAAAATCTTTTGAATGCGAAACTTGTAAGATTGAATTTAAAATATTGTTTTCATTTTTTATTAAATTCGTATGAAATTCGTTTAGTAAACTGCATATATGGTTTGCATTAGAAATGCAATTATAAAAACTTATGAACGATCCTACAAATGTTCCACCTCGATTAGAATTTTTTTCTTTTGCAAAACTGTATTTACCAAAAATTAAACTTAGCTCGTTTGTTATAATTTCTCTTCTTAAAACATATAAAATTGTATTTGGAAAAATTTTTATAGCATTGGCATTTAAATCTAATGATTTATTATGCGTTTTTATTTTACCATTATAAAAACCAGATTGTGTGCATCCATTAGGTAATCCAAATGTACCAATTGCCCCAACATCTATTTTATCTTTCATTGATTTATTTTATTTTTTTAGTTGAAAAGCCTCTCCCAAAATGTGCCTTCATAATTTATATCAATGCCGGTAATACTTGAATATAACCATTCGGTTACGACTTGTGCTGTTTGCAAATTTAATGTTGTCAATCTTTCATCGCCATTTGCATTTACTACTATATTTCCAATGGTATAATAGGTCATATTTAAACCATAGGTGTCTAATCTTTGACTTGTCATCGGAAGTTTTTGATTTACAAAATGCTCTAATTGTTCAGGACTTGCAACACCCATAGAGCCTGATTTATCCCATTTTGAAATTACTAGTATCGCATTTACAGATTTTAAACTTTTTCCTTTTCTTTCTAATTCGTTCAAGAAAGTTACAATTAACGCATCATCATGATGTGCTGTGTCATAACCGGTAACTAAAATAAAGTTTAAAGGTATATTTGAGCTTAAGTATTCTTCAATACTACTATGATAATGTCCACCTCTTTTAATTTCATAATGATTTTCGCCCGAAGTTTCTAAAAACGTTAGGTTTATTGGGTTGACTTTTTTTGATTTATTATTTGGTTCAAAAACTAAATCTAATCGTGTAACTTTGTCTCTAAATGATCTTTCGGGAAGAATTCCTTGTCTTAGGTTATCTAAAAAATCGTATAGCAAAACTTCTGCTTCTTTTGAATTCGGAGTGTTTAATTTTGGACGAATTACACCTGCTTGAGAACTCATATAGTAAATTATAGATGCCAAAATTACTGATTTTCCGGAACCTCCTGTTCCAAAAAAAAATATAAAATTGCTGTCTTTAGATTTTACTTGCTGTGTTGTAGTTGCTGATATTGGCACAAAAGCTTCGTTTTTCGCCGCTGTGCCTTCTCCAATTGGTTTTAAAAATTCATTATCTTGATTCATAATTAATTATTTGGAATTAGCACGGTACTTTTTCTCTTTGTTGTAAAAACGCTGCCGTTGTAATTACTATTTCCATTATTTGAATTAGGTTTGGTAACTAGCATGACAATTATTGGAATGATGAAATCTAGTAAAATACAACCCAATAAAACAACAAATTGATAAATGCCAAAGTTTTCTATTGCGTGTGCAAAAGCAAAACCGATTTTTCCTACTTCTTGCGTTTTTGAAGTTACAATTTCAAATTTAAATTTTTCATTACCTAAAACAGTGCTTGCTTTTAAACCTAATTTATTAAAATCAGCTACCGATTTATCAATTAATGATTGTGCAATTTCGTCCTTTTTATCTCGTGGACGAATCAAGAAATTTTGCACTTCCTCATTCCATTTTATTGTTGCTATTTTTAAATCATTTTTTAAAGTTGTTTCATCAGGTGATAATTTTGAAACCATACCGTCTATTTTTTGTCCCATTCGCGCCGCTAAATCAATATAATCATTATTTGCAACTTTTAAAATATCGACTCGTTTTCCCGGACCTAATATTTTTTCTATATCGCGAATTAATAATAGTGCTTTTGTTCCAAAACCTGGAGCACCTTTATCTTGTATTTGTTGTATTAAATCATCTTTTTTATTATCTATTTCTTGTCGTTGCGTTGCCGAATATAAATAAGTAAATTTTGAATTTACATCAGAATCTAAAATATTAAATTTTTCACTGATTTGTTTTAATTCTTTTTCGTAAATATCGGTTTTCATAAATCGAGTATAAAGAGCATTAAAGTTTGCCATGAAGCAAAAAGATGCGATAAATATGTAAATTCCCATTAATTTAAAAGTTGCTTCTCCATTTTGTTTTGCCTCTCGCATCATCCATATTAAAAACAATAAGAGTAGCGATAAAACCAAGGCAATCACAAATGATGATGCTCCAAAAATTTGAAATAAGCCAAGCCAAGTTTGATAAAAACTTACACTAATTAATAATATGGCAAGCACCGCCAAAAAAAGGTCTGTCGCATTAATTGCTTTTTTACTCATTGTTTTTAAAATATATAGGTTAATTATTGGCACTGATTAATTCTGTTTTATGATAAAATAGCAAACAGCTACAACTTGCCGGCATAAAATTTTAATTTTAAAACACAAAGGCGTTATCATTACTCAACGATATTTTGCCGTTGTATTGCAAAATTGTAGTAAAAAAAACTACCAGCTAGGCAAATATAAAACTATTTTTGCTGTTACAGAATTTTTCTAATCAATTATATACCTATTCTAAAAGTATACAATAATTTGTTTGATATGGCGACTTCTATTGTAATTTTACATGTAAAACCAAACTCTTACGTAGCTTTAATTATTTGTATTGAATAATTTAGTAGTTCTTTAGATAGATTTTTTATATAAATCAGAATTTTTTTGCGTGAAGGATGGCAGTGAAAATCCTTTTATAAAGCTTTTTTTGCTTTATAAAAGATTGTAACGTACAGCCTGACCTGTCTTTGCGAGGA
>JAYVGC010000158.1:0-15672 GCA_043772535.1 Flavobacterium sp.
GTTACAGTTTTGTCCTGTGCAAACGAAAACTGCATTGTCAACGCTACTAAAAGCGCATAAATCCATTTGAACTTCGATCTCATATTATTTTTATTTGAGTTAGTTATTTCGCAAATCTCTTAATAATTTCTTAATTAAACAAATAATAACAACTAATATTATTTTTTTATTTTGTTAAATTTTTTCTGCCCACATTTTTAGTTAAAATTTTACATTTTTAAAACGTTAAAAATGAGACACAAGTGCTATTTGAATAGCATATCTTTGTATAAAAAACTTATGTTAAAATTAAGTTATTCTAATTCTATTTTAGAATGCGGTACAGACGAAGCAGGACGAGGTTGCCTTGCAGGACCAGTTGTTGCTGCCGCAGTTATTTTACCATCTACCTTTAATACTACTACTTTAAAAATTTTATCACAAATAAATGATTCCAAACAACTTTTGGAGAACACTAGAAGTTACCTCACTCATTTTATAGAAGAAAATTCTGTTTGTTCTGCGGTATCTATGGTCGAACCAGCTGTAATTGACCACATTAATATTTTAAATGCTTCGATATTGGCAATGCAAACATCTATATTAAAACTAAATCCAAATCCTACCTATATTATAATAGATGGAAACCGTTTTAGCGAGCAAAGTCCCACAATTTCATTAAAGCAAATAAATCCTAAAGAAGGTATGTTTAACGACATTCCGTATGCAACCATTGTAAAAGGTGATGCGTTGTACTTAAGTATTGCTGCCGCATCAATTTTGGCAAAGACCTACCGCGATAATTACATGAATCAAATTCATGAAGAATATCCAATGTACAATTGGAAAAAAAATAAAGGTTATCCAACGGCCGAGCACAGAGCTGCTATTATAAAGTATGGTGTAACTAACTACCACCGCATGAGTTTTCGTTTATTGCCAAAGATAATTGAATTATAGAAATTGAGCGTCAAAAAGAGTCGTCAGGTGGTTTATAATTTTTTTCTTAACAGCCTCTTCATCTACTTGCGCAATACCCAATTCTCTGTTTAAACTCGCTACACCTTTGCCACGAATTCCGCAGGGAATAATATTATCAAAATAGCCCAAATCAACATTGACGTTTAGTGCAAAGCCGTGCATGGTAACCCAACGACTTGCACGAACACCCATTGCACAAATTTTTCGAGCAAATGGAGTTCCAACGCCAAGCCAAACGCCTGTTTCTCCCTCGCTCCTGCCCGACTGCAATCCATATTCTGCTAAAGTTAAAATTATGGCTTCTTCCAAAAACCGTAAGTATTTATGAATATCAGTAAAAAAATTCTCTAAATCTAAAATCGGATAGCCTACAATTTGACCAGGCCCGTGATACGTAATGTCGCCACCACGATTTATTTTATAAAAAGTTGCTCCTTTGGCTTTAAGCTGTTTTTCAGATAGTAATAGATTACTTATATCACCGCTTTTACCAAGTGTGTAAACATGCGGATGCTCAACAAACAATAAATAATTTGGGGTTTGAATTGTTGTTTCTTCCTTTCGATTTTGAATTTTTAAATCAATAATTTTTGTAAATAATTCCTGTTGATATTCCCATGTATCTTTATAATCTTTGTTTCCTAAATCGAATAATTGAATTTTTTTGTTCATTTTTTTATGGCTTGTCAGCAAAGTTACTAAGATACTTACTCATTTTGTAAAATAATAGTAAAAAATTGTAGCAAGATACAATCTTTGCAACTTAGCAACTTTGTGCTTATATTTGCATTATTAAAAACACAAACGCAAAATGGCATTATCTGAACAAGAAATTATCCGAAGAGAAAAACTTTCTACTTTACGTCAAATGAACATCAATCCGTACCCTGCTGATTTATTTCCGGTAAATCATACTTCAAAGCAGGTAAAGGAGGGCTTTGAGGAAGGTAAACAGGTTATTTTAGCGGGTCGTTTAATGAGTTTTCGCGATCAAGGAAAAGCAGGTTTTGCTGAACTTCAAGACAGCGAAGGTCGTATCCAGTTGTATTTTAACCGTGATTTGCTTTGTCGTGACGAAGATAAAACCTTATATACCCAGGTTTTTAAAAAACTTACCGACTTGGGTGATTTTATAGGTATTGAAGGTGTACTTTTTATGACAAAAGTAGGTGCACAGTGCGTTCAAGTAAACGAATTTAAAATTTTAAGCAAAACATTGCGTCCGCTACCCGTGCCAAAAACAGACGAACACGGAAATACGTACGATGGGTTTACTGATGCTGAATTGCGTTACAGGATGCGCTATGTAGATTTAGTGGTTAATCCGCAGGTTAAGGAAGTTTTTATAAAACGAACAAAATTGTTCACCGCAATGCGAACTTTTTTTAACAAAGCTGGTTATATGGAGGTAGAAACTCCGGTTTTACAAGCAATACCTGGCGGTGCGGCAGCACGACCTTTTATTTCGCATCATAATGCTTTAGATATTCCTTTATATTTAAGAATTGCAAACGAATTGTATCTTAAAAGATTGATTGTAGGCGGTTTTGACGGCGTTTATGAGTTTTCTAAAAACTTTCGAAATGAAGGTATGGACAGAACGCACAACCCTGAATTTACCGCCATGGAAATTTATGTAGCGTACAAAGACTATAATTGGATGATGGAATTTACAGAAAATTTATTAGAATTTTGCGCCATCCAAGTTAATGGCACAACAGATGTTACTTTTGGAACGCATAATGTAAACTTTAAAGCACCTTATGCACGAGTTACAATGACCGATGCCATACAACAATTTACAGGTTATGATATATCTGGTAAAAGCGAAAGCGAACTTTTTGAGGCCGCAAAAGCAATGGGAATTGAAGTAAATGATACGATGGGTAAAGGCAAATTAATAGATGCTCTATTTGGAGAAAAATGCGAAGGAAAGTTTATTCAGCCTACTTTTATTACCGATTACCCCAAAGAAATGTCACCGTTGTGCAAAGAACACCGAACCAACCCCGAATTAACCGAACGATTTGAGTTAATTATTTGTGGTAAAGAAGTAGCAAATGCCTATTCTGAATTAAATGACCCTATTGACCAACGGGAACGATTTGAAGTTCAAATGGCGTTGGCAGAAAAAGGCGACGACGAGGCCAATGGTATCATAGACGAAGACTTTTTGCGTGCTTTGGAATACGGAATGCCGCCAACATCTGGTTTAGGAATAGGTATGGATCGCTTAATAATGTTTTTAACCAATAATGCCTCTATTCAAGAAGTGCTTTTTTTTCCGCAAATGCGACCTGAGAAAAAACAACTAGACTTAACTGAGGACGAAAAACATATTGTAGAAATTTTAAAGGCAAATAATGGCATTTCTATTAGTGAATTAAAAATAAAAGCCGATTTATCTGGCAAAAAATGGGATGTTGCTAGTAAAGGACTTTCGAAACACGGATTAATGAAAATTGTGGTTGATGGAGACCTTAAAATTGTAGAATATTTAGGCAAATAATAAAAATAAAAAAAGTAAACTATTTAATTAAAAAAATACACCTATACTAAAACGTTTGCGTTTATAAGTTTTAATAAAAAATGTTACTTTCATTTTTTAGAATTAGTAGTTTTGTACTGTTTGCTATGACTGCTGTACTTTATGCACGGCCGAGGTTGCGTTAGGGATTGCAGTGGAACTCCTTTTTTGAAGCTTTTTTTGCTTCAAAAAAGAGTGTAACGTAAAGCCCGACCTGTCATTGCGAGGAACGAAGCACACAGGTAACGCCCAAAACAGTATTTGTTACTTGCTGTGTAATAAAAATTAAACCACAACACGTAAACTTAAAAATATAAATAATGAGTATTATTATTAAAATTCATGCCCGACAAATTTTTGATTCGCGAGGCAACCCTACTATTGAAGTAGATGTAGTTACAGAAAATGGCGTTTTAGGACGTGCTGCCGTGCCCTCAGGAGCGTCGACTGGCGAACATGAAGCAATGGAGTTGCGCGATGGTGGAAAATCATATTTAGGAAAAGGAGTGAAAAAAGCGGTGGATAATGTAAATAGTACCATAGCAAATGAATTACTTGGAACTTCTGTTTATGAACAAAATTTAATTGATAAAACCATGATTGAATTGGATGGTACGCCAAACAAATCAAACTTGGGAGCTAACGCTATTTTGGGGGTTTCATTAGCGGTTGCGAAAGCTGCAGCCAATGAATTGGGGTTGCCTTTATACCGTTATATTGGTGGGGTTTCTGCAAATACTTTGCCAGTACCAATGATGAATATCATTAATGGTGGTTCGCATTCTGATGCGCCAATTGCGTTTCAAGAATTTATGATTATACCTGCAAAAGCACAATCATTTAGCCATGCAATGCAAATGGGAACCGAAATTTTTCATCACCTCAAAAAAGTACTTCACGACCGTGGATTATCGACGGCTGTTGGTGATGAAGGTGGTTTTGCGCCAAACCTAGCTGGAGGAACTGAAGATGCGTTGGATACGATTAAGAAAGCAGTTGAAAATGCGGGATACAAGTTTGGTGATGAAATTATGTTGGCTTTGGATTGTGCTGCATCAGAATTTTATGTTAATGGAGTTTACGATTATAAGAAGTTTGAAGGAGAAACCGGAAAAATAAGAACTTCAAAAGAGCAAGCCGAATATTTAGCAACCTTAGCTGCAAATTATCCAATTATTTCTATTGAGGATGGAATGTATGAGGACGATTGGGAAGGTTGGAAATACTTAACTGAATTAATTGGAAACAAAACCCAATTAGTTGGCGATGACTTATTTGTAACAAACGTAACGCGATTGGGTCGAGGAATTAAAGAGGGCATTGCAAACTCAATTTTAGTAAAAGTAAACCAAATTGGAACATTAACAGAAACAATTGCAGCCGTTACAATGGCTCACAATGCGGGTTATACCTCTGTTATGAGTCATCGATCGGGCGAAACCGAGGATAATACAATTGCCGATTTAGCCGTTGCCTTAAATTGTGGTCAAATCAAAACGGGGTCAGCATCACGATCTGATCGTATGGCAAAATACAATCAGTTATTACGAATTGAGGAAGAATTAGGCGATACTGCTTATTTTCCTGCGATAAATGCTTTTAAAATAAACAATAAATAATGTACCGTTTATTTACCTTTAAGCAAGTATTATTAAACTTGTTCTAGTGTTTTAACAAATAACTAAAAATGCAAAAGGTCTGCCAAAAGCCAGACCTTTTTTTAATAAAAACTTATTACAATTGTTTTTTTGAATAGTAACTAACAAAATTCAAGCCCAATTGATAAGAATTTATGTTTGGTATAGTAGTACATGTATAGATTCAATTTATAAATGTGGGTAATAATTTATCGGCGGCAGAGCCGTCACCCAATTGGTTTAAATTATTTGCACCCCAGGTCCATAAAAAATCATTACTAATTATTGATAGGCTATGGTAACCGCCTGCAACAATTTCCGAGTAATTATAACCTATTACTGTTCGAATACTTTTATTAGTGAGCGTGCCGTCGCCAAGTTGACCGCGGTCGTTTTTGCCCCAAGCATATAGTGTTTTGTCAGTTTTAACTGCCAAAGTATGAAAAATTCCTGCCGATACTTTACCCCAATCGGTTGCTGTTCCTATTTGAGTTGGTGCAATCTTGTTAATGCTGTTTTCACTTCCTAACTGTCCAAAATCATTTAAGCCCCACGCCCATAACGTGCCTGTTGTTTTTATGGCCATGGTATGATTGGCACCACATGCAATATAAGCCCATGAATTATCAGTACCAACTTTTACCGGAATTGCAGCGTCGGTATTATTGCCCACGCCCAACTGCCCGCTTGAGTTTTTGCCCCAAGACCAGAGTGTTCCGTCGGTTTTTATGGCAATTGAATGGTTGTTTCCAAGCGCTATTTTTGACCAATCAGAATCTACGCCCACTTGAATAGGCCCGTTTTGGTTGGTTAAATTTGCGAGTCCTAATTGCCCATACTCATTATTGCCCCAAGCAAACAGTGTGCCATTAGTTTTTATTGCCATTGCATGATACCCATTTGCAGCAATTTCAGACCAATCATTGGCCTGCCCTATAAGTGTGGGTTCATTTCTACTTAAATTTGAAAAATCGCCTAATTGCCCAGATACGTTATTGCCCCAAGCATATCGTTTTCCGTTAGTTTTTAGCGCAATTGTAAAAAACGAACCTGTTGCTATTTTTGACCAATCAGTATCTTTACCAATTTGTACTGGTCTTATTTTATTAATTGTTGTACCATCGCCCAACTGCCCATCACTGTTGTTGCCCCATGCCCAAAGTGTGCCGTCTGATTTTATACCTACGGAATGGAAAGCACCTGCCGACAACATTTTCCAGGTGGCATTTACCACTACAGGAGGTATAGTAACAATTGCTGATATTGCTTGCGGCGGTACTGCATTATCGTTACTGCAAGAAAATGACAAAACCATTGTGGAGATGATAAATAATTTTTTAAGTGTTTTCATAATTTTTAATATTAGTTTTTAATAAATTTTTGTTGATACATTTTATCTTCGGCAAAAACTTGCATTATATAAATACCCTTTGTGAGTTTTTGGATATTTATAGTATTTGAAACCACATCGGTTTCAAAAGCAATTTTTCCTAAAACATCAATGATTTTAATCACAGTAATAGTTGTATTATTTGAAGTTTGAATAGTCAAAAAATCGGAGGCTGGATTTGGAAAAATTTTGATAGTAAATGCGATACTGTCTTGCAGATTTATATTTAAATTGGTTGGACAAATAATTGAATTGGGTACTGTGCTGCTTGTGATTGTGCCATTTCCTAACTGTCCTTTATCATTTAATCCCCAAGAACTTAAGGAACCATCTTGACCAAGTGCTGCACCAAAACTTTGAGACGCAGTTATATGTAAACCCCAATTAGTGGATGCTCCAATTTGCAAAGGCAAATAGCTAAAAATAACCGCACCGAGGCCAGCGCCTCCAAAAGTATTTCTGCCCCACGACCATAGCGTTCCGTTCGACTTTTTTGCCATACTGTATTGATATCCAGCGGCTAAAACTCCTTGCCAATCACTATCTGTTCCTACTTGATTTGGTGTGTTAATACTAGATGCATTAGAACCGTTTCCAATCTGACCATCTCCGTTTATACCCCAAGCCCAAAGTGTTCCTGTTGTTTTTTTGCCAAGGCTATGAAAATATCCTGTTACAACGGTTTGCCAGTTTAAAGCAGTACCGCATTGCGTAGGTATGTTTTTAGAAAAAAAAGTGCCATCCCCCAATTGACCATATTGATTTAAACCCCAACCCATTAATCGGTTTCCACCTAATACAAACTCTAATGCCATAGTGTGATAAGCACCCGCAGAAACGGAATACCAACTTGACGAAACACCAATTTGTTGCGGAACATTTACATTAACATTATTGCTGTCTCCAAGTTGTCCGTATTCATTATAACCCCATGTCCAAAGTGTCTTAGAAAAACTTCCTTTGAGTGCCACACAAAAAAAATAACCACAATCAACGGTGCTCCAATTGGTATCGGCACCAATTTGAGTTGGCACTAAAGTGTTTCCGTTATTTGACAATCCATTGCCAAGTTGACCAAAATAATTATCACCCCAAGACCATAATGTTCCGTCTGTTTTTACACCAGCAGAATGATTTGCTCCGCCAGAAACTATTTTCCAGTTGGTGTCCGTTCCTATTTGAATTGGACTACTTGTATTTATTATTGTTCCATTTCCAAGTTGTCCATTATCATTTCTGCCCCAAGCCCAAAGTGTGCCATTTGATTTTATGGCCAATGTGTGCTCTAAACCTGATGAAACACTTTGCCAACATTGCCCATTGGTTTGTAATCCGATAAAAAAAAGAGTAATTATTTTAATGATAGGTTTCATAATTATAGTTTTATTGAATAATTAATTTTTTGATTTGAATATTTCCGTCTGTATCAATAATTTTAAGTACATATAGGCCAATTGATGCATTTAATTTATAAGAAGCATCATTTTTTTCAATACTAATTTGCTTTCCTAACATATCAAATGCAATTATAAGTACACTATTATTTTTAGATTGAATCGAAAATGCTCCGTTTGAACTTGGATTGGGAAAAATTGTAACGTTTATTTCATTTTTTTGCTCATTAATTATTAGAGAATTTGGACATAATATTTCTGTAGGAATGTTTTTGTTAATGATTGTGCCGTCGCCTAGTTGCCCATATACATTTTTACCAAAAGCCCATAAAGTTCCATCATTTTTAATTACTACCGAATGGCTATTGCTAGCGGCAACTTTGCTGAAAGGACCAATAAAATTTAGTTGCGTTGGCACATTTAAATTATTACTGTTTCCAAAGCCTAACTGTCCAAAAAAAGCGTAACCAAAAGCACTAATAGTATTACTTACGGTTATTGCTAAAGAATGTCCTCCGCCAGCAGCAATACTATTAAAATTTGTTCCTACCAATGTTGGTTGCATTTGATTGGTGGTTGAACCAATGCCTAATTGCCCAACATTATTGTATCCCCATGCAAAAAGAGTTCCGTTTGTTAACGTTGCTAATGCAAAATTACCTCCTGCACTAATGTTTGTTGACCAGCCTGTGTTAGTACCAATTTGTGTTCGTTCAAAAACACTTGGTGAAATACTGTTCAAACCTATCTGACCATAATTATTACGACCCCAACCCCACAGTGTTCCATCCGTTTTTCTTGCGATACTAAACTCATATCCAGCACAAACTTTGCTCCAATTAATATTTGTACCTATTTGTGAAGGTGCTGAAACAGTGGTATTGGTTGCTCCATCGATGCCTAATTGATAATACTGATTACTTCCCCACCCCCACAAAGTGCGGTTGCCTTGCGATAAAACAGAGCCATCATCTTGAATGGCAAGAACAAATTCCCGACCAGCAGCTATGTCTACCCATTTTTGGTTTGTACCAATTTGAAGCGGATAATTTCTGTAAGGCAGTGCGCCACCGCCTAGTTGTTGTGAATTATTAGATCCCCACGTCCATAATGTTTTATTGCTATTAATAAAACCGGTTGCTCGCAATGCTACTGTGAATCGGTCGCCCGCTACAATGTCTGTCCAATCGGTTGCAGTGCCAATTTGTACAGGTACATTTGAAGAATCATAGGTACCATTTCCTAATTGCCCCAAATTATTCAACCCCCAAGACCAAAGTGAACCATTAGTTGCAATTGCGACAGTATGATCGCCACCAACAGCCACTTTTGACCAGCATTGACCCAAAGAAAAATTTGTTAAAAGAAATAAAAAAACAACTGCTAAAAATTGTTTTTGTTGGGTGTAAAATATTTTCATGGTTAAATTGTTTTAGTTTATTAGTAATTTCTTGGTTGTTGCATTTCCATCAGAATCTTTAATTTTTAAAGTATAAATGCCCTTTGAAGCATTTATTTTATAAAAATCATTATTTTTTTCGATTACAATTATTTTTCCTAAAATGTCAAATGCGGTAACATCTTTAATTGAATATTTTGATTGAATAGTGAATAATCCGTTTGACGTTGGATTAGGAAATACATTGAAAATCATAGTATCATCTTCTATATTTTTTACAGATAGCGTTCCGTTTGAATTGATTTTTTGTGCAAAAATGTCTGTATTTCCATTTCTATCATCTTTCCAAACTACTATTGCACCGTAAACACCACCAGAAACAATCGATGTTGCTGATGATTGACTGCTTGGCTCAGTACAAACAGCTGTACCGCCAATGATAACAGAACCGCTCCATTGAGCAAAACCGGAGCTATCAAATTGTTGGCAGAAAATATCGGCATGTAGACCATTTCTGTAATCAGTCCATGACACAATTGCACCGCCATCTCCGTTTGAAATAATAGTTGGTAAAAGTTGAT
The DNA here is from genome assembly GCA_043772535.1 of Flavobacterium sp. Lineage (GTDB taxonomy): Bacteria > Bacteroidota > Bacteroidia > Flavobacteriales > Flavobacteriaceae > Flavobacterium. The sequence continues at coordinate 9,889 of JAYVGC010000158.1, forward strand.
TGCCAGCGGTCGAAATAATGCTGCTACCGTCAAGTCCCCACAAAACGGCACCATCAGTATTTATATGCTGTATGTAAATATCAGATTCAATAGGGCTTTGTCGCGTGTCGCCCCAAGTGATAATAGCGCCATTATTTGCATCGGCACAAATTTGAGGTAATGATTGGTTGCCAGTTGCTGTGCAAATGGCTACTCCTTGTCCGCCAGCACTTAGCCAAGGTATTGTTCCGTTGGCGTTTATTTTTTGAGCGTAAATATTATAGTCACCTGTGTTTCTGCGATCAGACCAAGTTATAATTGCACCAAAATTGCCGTCAGTAATTAATGCAGGTTCCAACTGATTATCAGCAGCAGTACAAACAGGGATCCCGTTATTAGCAAATCCGCCCCAAGCGTTACCGCCTGCACTATTTATTTTAATTGCATAAACATCAAATACAGCATTTGCAACACGACTATCCTCCCATACAAAAATTGCTTGTCCGGTTTCGGCCGCAATAACTTGTGGTTTTTTTTGATTATTTGATGCATTACAAACCACAATACCATCAATATTCCATTGGATATCTCCAAAAGCGTTAATACTTTGCGCAAAAATATTATAATCAAGCCCGTTTCGGTTATCTTCCCACGATATTATTGCACCACCCGCTCCGTCAGATGCAATAGCTGTATTTTCTTGTGCATTAATTTTAGAACAAATGGCAACACCATCAACTGTCCAAAGTACCAATCCATTTGCAGATACACGTTGTGCGTAAATATCAGACAGGTTAATTGCTGCATTTCGTTCATCCGTCCAAGATATAATTACACCCCCATTATTATCTGAAACTATAGCAGGAAATCTTTGTCCGCCTATTGCGGTACAAATCGGAATTCCGTTCGCTGTCCATTTCAAAATTCCATTGCCATCAATATGTTGAGCATAAATATCAAAAAGGTTTAATTCTGCTCCAACACCAGAGCCTGTTCGCTTGTCTGACCACGCTATTATTGCGCCGCCACTTCCGTCAGAAACCGCAACTTGCTGAAATTGAAGGTTTGCTGCTGAACAAATTGTGTTGTTTACAGCTGCATTTGTTGCCCATTGCGAAAAAACCAGCTGATTAAAAAATAAAGTGATAATTGCTATTCGTTTTATTGATATTTTCATGTTTTTAAAAGTTTACTTAGTTGTCAACCTGCGGCACTAAACAGCAAGAGGTACATTGCTTATAAGGGTCGTTTTTACGCTGCTATTTACATTTTAAAATCTAAATTATCCCAAACGCCATCGTACCAATGCAAAGGCAAAAGCTTATTAATATTACTCTTCATTTTTTTTAATGAAATTTTGTTTGGTGTTTTAGAAATATCTGAATCAAATGCACTAGTAGCATAAGCCGCAACTTTTGGACGTAAAAGTCCTAAGTGAAAAGGATGTGAAAAATGGATTTGGAATTTCATGATCATAAATTATTACAGGTTAATGATTGTACAAATTTCGAAATAACAATATGTAAAAATGTACCGTAAAAACGTGATTTTTAAATTGATACATATTTAAATTAAAAAAAGATACAATTTTACCAACCTGTGTAAAAATCAAGGTTTTTTATCCCCTAAAAGAGTGATTTTTAGATTAATAATTGGATTATTCAAAAATTATATGAAACCTTTACAATAAGTTTATAAGTCAAAACAAAACTGATTATGAAAAAAAATATTTTTTTATTTATGCTTTGGTACATTATTGTAAATACAATGCAATCACAAAATATGTATTACTCAACAGATTTTTTTGAAAAAATAAAAGCAAAAGCATTACTTGATTTACGTAAATATCCGAAACAAGACACGTTACGTATTATTGCTTTACAAAACATTTATGCCGATGCCTTGTTTTTAAATCAGCGAGAAAAAGTTATTAACTATGCAGACGAAGCAGCAAAAATTTCAAAAAAATTAGAGTACCAAAAAGGACTTGCGTTATTTTATTGTTGGAAGGGCGCCATGTATCGATCAAAAAAAGACCTGCTAACGGCTCGTAAATTTTATGATTCTTTATTAAATTTAAAATCTACCGCAACAGATGGCGTAAGCAAGTTGTACAAAGCAAAAGCAAATTTGGCCATTGGATCTATGTATTTTGATGTATATAATTTTAATGAAGCACTGAAACATTATTTTTTGGTTATTGATTATTTTGAAAAAGAAAATTTAATAGACCTACTAATTATTTACGATACAATATGCGAAATTTATATAAAAATGAATAACTTAGAGAAGGCAAAACACTATGCAAACTTGATGTTAAAAGCAGCGCAATCTAAAAAAATGACTGAGCATAACACGTTAAAAGGCGAAATAAAATATTACAAAAAATTTGCTTACATCTTGCTAATTGATATTGCGTTAAAACAAAATAATTTAAAATCGGCACATAAATATATTGCTATACTTGATAAAGAAATGCCCGACAGTGTTGATGCAAGTATAAATTATGAGTTTTATCAAAAAAAAGGATATTTGTATTTTTTAGAAAAAAAACATGTTTATTCTACTATTAATTTCAAAAAAGCATATCAATATGCTACACAATTTAAACACAAGGAAACCATAAATAGTGCTCTATATTATTTGTCAAAAAACGCACTAATAACTGGTAACTTTTATGATGCCAAAAATTATGCTGAGCAAAACTTGACTCTTGCACAAGAAGAAAATAGTACAAGCGCTATTATAGGAGCTTTAAATAATCTTTCGGATTACTATCAAAAAATAGGCAATAATACCAAGGCTTTAAAATTATTAAAAAATGCTACTGACATTAAAGACAGCATGATATCAGTAGAAAATATTAAACAAATTAATACATTACAAACTATTTATGAAACAGAAAAAAAAGAAAAAGAAATATTGCAACTTACCGTAATTAATCAAAACAAATCAAATCTTAATAAAATATTAATAAGTTCGTCAATTGCATTATTATTACTAATTTTTCTTGGTTACAGAAACTTTACAAATAAAAGAAAACTACAAAATCTAAAAATTTCGGAATTAGAAAAAGACAAACAATTACTTGCCATTGATGCCATGTTAAAAGGGCAAGAAGAAGAACGTGGCCGCATTGCAAAAGACCTACACGATGGACTTGGTGGTCTATTATCGGGCACTAAATTATCATTTATAAACATGAAAGAAAATCTACTACTAACTCCAGAAAATGCCATTCAATTTGAAAAATCATTGAGTATGCTCGACACCACCATTGCCGATTTACGAAAAGTAGCCCACAACCTAATGCCAGAATCATTAGTAAAATTTGGCTTGAACGATGCCTTAAAAGATTTTTGTAGCTCAATTCAACTTGCATCTAACATTACGGTCGATTATCAAAAAATAGGTTTGGATAGAAAAATAGGCAATACAGCTGAAACATTTATGTATCGCATTATTCAAGAATTGGTCAATAATGCTGTAAAGCATTCGCAAGCAACCGAAATTCTGGTTCAAATTGCATTTGCAAATGATAAAATTGTACTTACAGTTGAAGATAATGGAACGGGGTATGATAAAAGCCAAATAACAACCGGCGACGGTTTAGATAACATAGCGTATCGCGTAAAATATTTGAACGGTACAATAGATACTTTAACTACTGCAAGCAACGGAACATCTGTTACAATTGAATTAAATGTGTAAAAATACTATAAAAATATTCATTGTTGATGACCATCAAATGATTATTGAAGGCCTCAAATCATTACTAAAAAAGGAACAAAACATAGAACTGGTTGGCTCGGCAAACTCAGCCGAACGATGTATGCAATTTTTCAAAGTATATACTTGCGACGTTATTTTGATGGATATTAATTTACCCGACACCAATGGAATAGAATTGTGCGCAATTATCACTAAAAAACATCCACTTGTTAAAGTTATTGCGCTAAGCACTTTTAATCAAGGTACTTATGTTCGTAAAATGATAGAAAGTGGTGCAAATGGATACTTGTTAAAAAATGCCGATAAGCACGAAATTCTTAAAGCAATTACGACCGTAATGAGCGGTAACAATTACCTAACTATTGAAGCAGAAAAAGCATTGCGTTATGAAAATGACCAACAAAACAAACTGCCAAAACTTACCAAACGTGAACTAGAAGTACTCGGCTTGATTGCCAATGGACTAACAAACCATCAAATTTCAGAAAAATTATTTATAAGCATTGACACTGTTGACAGCCACCGAAAAAATTTGCATTCTAAACTAAATGTCAATAATACTGCAATGCTTATAAAATTTGCAACGAGCAACAATTTATTGTAAATACCACGGCAAAATATTCAATTTTATTAAACATTTAACGAAATCGTTGTAATTAAAATTTTTAAATTAATTTATTATTTCTTATGTTTGTAAAATTGAATAACAAATAATTTTACTTTTAACATGTCAAAAATAGCAGTATTAGAATTAGACGGCAAAAAATACGAGTTTCCCTTAATTACAGGTTCAGAAAACGAGACCGCAATAGATATAAGCAAACTAAGAGATGTGTCTGGAGCCATAACTATGGATCCTGGCTACAAAAATTCGGGAGTATGTTTAAGTAAAATAACTTTTTTAGACGGCGAGGAAGGAATTCTTCGTTATCGGGGTTATTCAATTGAAGATTTAGCCGACAAAGCAAGTTTTTTAGAAGTTTCCTATTTGGTAATTTTTGGCGAATTACCAACAAAACAACAATTAGAAAATTTCGAAACAAACATTCGAAGATACACATTGGTAAACGAAGAAATGAAAAATATCATTGACGGTTTTCCAAAAACAGCTCACCCTATGGGAGTGTTGTCCTCGTTAACAAGTGCATTAACTGCTTTTAACCCGAAAGTAGTTAATGTTGAAAACGAAAAAGAAATGTACGAAGCCATTTGTAAAACAATGGGTAAATTTTTGGTACTTGCCACCTGGACGTACCGAAAATCGATGGGTTTTCCGTTAAATTATTACGACAACACAATTGGTTACGTAGATAATTTTATGCAATTAATGTTTAAATTGCCAACGGGTCCTTATACCGCTAACAAAACAGTAATTAGCGCTTTAGATAAATTATTTATACTGCATGCAGATCATGAGCAAAACTGTTCCACATCAACTGTACGAATGGTGGGTTCATCACATGCAGGCTTATTTGCATCGATATCGGCAGGCGTTTCTGCACTTTGGGGGCCACTTCACGGCGGAGCAAACCAAGCTGTTTTAGAAATGTTAGAAGATATTCAAAAAGACGGTGGCGATGCCGATAAATACCTAGCAAAAGCCAAAGATAAAGATGATCCGTTTCGATTAATGGGCTTTGGTCACCGCGTTTATAAAAACTTTGATCCAAGAGCAAAAATTATTAAAAAAGCTGCTGATGAAGTATTGAAAGAATTAGGAGTAAATGACCCAATTTTAGCAATTGCTAAAAAATTAGAAGAAGCAGCACTAGTTGACGACTATTTCGTATCGCGTAAATTATATCCAAACGTTGATTTTTATTCAGGCATCATATACCGAGCACTCGGCATTCCAACCGACATGTTTACCGTATTATTTGCAATAGGACGCTTACCCGGCTGGATAGCACAATGGAAAGAAATGCGAGAAAACAAAGAGCCAATTGGACGACCGAGACAAATTTATACTGGCCATCCTCTACGCGACTTTAAAACAGTAGCACAACGATAAATAGCTAGAAATAAATTATTTATATAAAATAGCAACTCTAAAAAATAGGAAACGTTCCCAAA
>JAYVGC010000159.1:0-45804 GCA_043772535.1 Flavobacterium sp.
CGCTACCAAAATTTGCAGTAAAATTGAATAAATTCATCGCTCTTTTTTTATCAAAGATAGACATTTTTATTTAATTATGGGCAATTGCGGACAATCAAAAAATTATTAAACAAAAAAGCTAAAAATGTTTTTTTTAAAGCTATTTTTGTCTCTAAATTTACTGAATAATTATGCACATTTATGAAAGATAGGTAACTTAAACTGTTAATTAATTACAATTTATGCACACAGAAATTATAAAAAAAATTCGGATGTTAAGAAAAGAGCAAGGTTATGACGCTCTAGATATGGCTGAAAAATTGAATATAACGAAATCCGCCTATGAAAGGTTAGAGTCCGGTAAAACTTTAACTTGGGCAAAATATCTCGAGGATATTTTAAATGCTTTAAACATTTCTGCTAATGAATTTTTTAAAGATATTGGCAACAATATAAACATATCAAACAACGAGGGATCATATGGCAACAGCTATATCGCAAATGGGTTTATTTTTGAAAGTAAAGAACTTTTAGGGAAATTAGAAAATTTATACAAAGCAATCTTACTAGAAAAAAATGACGAAATTGTAGCATTAAAAGCAAACATCGTTGAAAAAGATAAATTTATTCAATCACATTTATTGTCAATTCATCCTTAATTTTATTTTTTTAAGAACATAATTAATTTTGTCAAAATGTTAAATGTAAATGCTTGGTAAGATAATAGTCATTTTTTACAATTCGCAGTTTATGCTGGAATTATGATTTGGGATTTATTCAAGCAGTTTATACAAGATAATTCTTAAAGGGCGAGTTGAGAACAAATTTTTTCTAAAACAAATAAATAATCAAGTTGATTTTTCACGAAATCTTTATCTGAAACATCTATAATTAAAACATTTAATTCTTTTTGTGATTTAATATAATCCAAATAGCCGCCATTAATTTTTTCTAAATAATTAGCTGGAATTTCTTGCTCAAAACCGCGTTTACGTTGTTTAATATTTTGTAATAATCGGTCAGTATTTTGGTACAAATAAATATATAAATCTGGTTTTGGCATTTCTTTATAAATAATATCAAATACTGTTTTGTACAACCTAAACTCTTCTTCGGGTAAGGTTACTTTGGCAAAAATTAATGATTTAAAAATATGATAATCGGCTATAATAAAATCTGTAAACAAATCAAACTGTCGTAAATCATCAGAAACCTGTTGGTATCTATCGGCTAAAAATGACATTTCTAAAACAAAAGCGTAGCGGTTTTGATCTTTATAAAATTTTGGCAAAAAAGGATTGTCAGCAAATCGTTCTAAAACAGTTTTGGCATTAAAATCTTCGGCAATTTTTGTTGTTAAAGTTGTTTTACCAGCACCAATATTACCTTCTATAGCTATATAATTGTATTTTTGAAACTGCATTTTATGTATCGGAATTGCAAACTGCTCAAGGCGAGTACACTCGTTTTTATCGGAAGTTTGAGCAATTAATTCTGCTACCGTTTTTTTTAAAACGGGGTGGGTCCAGCGTGCATTTATTTCTTGCAAAGGCAATAAAACAAACAATCTATCGGGCAAAAATTTATGTGGTATTTGTAGCTGTTGCGTATTGACCACGGTATCGTCAATAGAAATAATATCAATATCAATGGTTCGGGCTTCATAAAATGTACTTTTACTTGCAGTACGCCCCATTTTTTTTTCTATTTTTTGAATTAATTTTAAAATTGTACCTGCCGTTTTTGTTGAATGCAAAAGTACGTTGCAATTTAAAAACGAGTCACTTGTAAAACCCCAAGATGCAGATTTATATAACGATGACGCTCGTATTATTGTACCTACCTCATTGTGTAAACAAAAAACAGCATCAATAATATTTTGTTTTTTATCACCCTTATTTGAGCCCAACGATAGAATTATTTTATGTTGTAAATTCATTTTTGCAAAATAAAGAAAAGTTTTTCGGAAATAATTATATTTGCATGCAATGTTATTAACTATTTATGTTTTTATTAACCCTTTTTTTGTAACAAATTTCATTTAAAGCACTCTTATATATAAAAAAATTATGCTCAAATTTGTAGGAAATGTTTTGTCGACCGTTATCGGATTATTTGTTTTTATATTATTTTTATTTTTCGGGATTTTTATAGTAAGCAGTTTGTCTGGTGGCGATGAAACTTATGTTGTTAAAAACAATTCTATTATAGAATTCGACTTATCAAATATTCAGTACGATTATGCTGGAAAAGTAAAATTCAAAGATTTTGCTTTTGCCGAAGACGATCACAACGGATTATTTGATGTAATTAAGGCTATTGAATATGCCAAAACAGATAAAAATATAAAGGGAATTTCGATTGTAAATAACGAAACTTCGCTAGGTATGGCGCAGCTAAAAGCGCTGCACGATGCGTTAGAAGATTTTAAAACCTCGAAAAAATTTATATATTCATATGCCGATGTATATTCACAAAAAAATTATTACTTAAACTCGGTTGCAAATACAGTTTACATCAACCCGATAGGCGAACTCGATTTTAAAGGTTTGGGAGCCGAAATTATGTTTTATAAAGACTTTCAAGAAAAATTTGGATTAAAAGCAGAGGTAATTCGACATGGTAAATACAAAAGTGCAGTCGAACCTTTTTTGGAGAACAAAATGAGCGATGCAAACAAAGAGCAAACTACCGCATTATTAAATTCACTCTGGATTGCCATGGTTACAGATATTTCTAAAAGCAGAGCGGTTGCTATAAGTAGGTTAAACCTAATTGCAGACGGACTTTTAGCTCGAACCCCAGAAATGGCAAAAGCCGAAAAACTTGTAGACGTGATTGGGTATGAAGATGACTACCATAACGCCATAAAAAAAGCATTAAAAGTAAGTGATAACGATGATTATGAAAAAGTTTCAATAGAAAAATATGCCTCAAATATTGCCACTACAGAAACCGCATCTGAAAAAGATAAAATAGCGATAATTTATGCTCAAGGCGAAATTATGAATGGTGAAGGAGATATAAATGTAATTGCCGAAGGGTCAATGCGACGCGCTATAAAAGAAGCTCGAAAAGACAATGATATAAAAGCGATTGTGTTGCGTGTAAACAGCCCCGGAGGCAATGCACTGACTTCTGAATTAATTTGGAGAGAGCTAGAAATAACCAAAAAAGTAAAGCCAATTGTGGTTTCAATGGGTAATTATGCCGCTTCAGGAGGCTATTACATTTCTTGCAATGCCAACCAAATTTTTGCCGAAGCAAATACCATTACTGGATCTATTGGTGTTTTTGGATTGTTGCCTAATTTTAGTCAAGCTGCAACTAAACTTGGATTGAATGTAGAACAAATTAAAACCCATCAAAATGCTATGGAGTACAGCGTTTTTAAACCACTAGACGCTACATACAGAGCATTTGCCCAAGAAGGAGTTGAAAAAATTTATGATGTTTTTATAACTCGAGTTGCAAACGGACGAAAAATGACGAAAACCCAAGTAGATGCTATTGGTCAAGGTCGCGTTTGGAGTGGTCAGGATGCATTAAAAATTGGTTTAGTAGATAAAATAGGAGGTATGGATGATGCTATAAAAGCAGCCGCTATGCTTGGAAAAACTATAAAATATAGCACTGTGAACTACCCTGAATATGAAAAAAAGTTTAGTGATTTGTTTCAAAAATTAATGCCTTTTGCGCAGTCAAAACAAAGTATAATTGAAACTGAAATTGGAAAACAAAATTATGATGTGCTGCAACACATTAAACAATTAAGTAATCAAAAAGGAATACAGGCCAGAATGAGCTATGAATTAAAAATCGAGTAATTGCAATTGCATCAAGTTATAACAACATTTAATAACTAATTAAATTTAAGTAAAATATATTTATCATTTAATAATTTGGGCGTTACCACAAGAGTCGCGCCTTATGTTGCAATCTTTTATAAAGCTAAAAAAGCTTTATAAAAGGATTTTCACGGCAGTCGCTAACGCAAAAAGTAGAAGTTAAAGAAATAGTTAAAAAAAAAGACAACCCAAAATTACATAAATAAAAAACCCTATTCATATTGATAGCCCAGATGGAAACGGCATCCTTTTTATTTTTTTATTTAAAAAAATAAAAAGATATAGTGTACAGCTGGAACTAAATTTTGGAAATACAACCCAATTTTTTGCTTCAAAAAAAAATAACCAATCACCAAGATTACGTAAGGGTAAAAATGCTATTTTTGTTTTTTACATTGATAAAATTATGAGAAAATTACAAATGGTTGACTTAAAAGGTCAATATGACAAAATTTCGGCAACTGTTAACACTTCTATTCAAGACGTGTTAAACACAACAAGCTACATTAATGGCCCTCAGGTGCATGAATTTCAAAAAAATTTAGAACATTATTTAAGTGTAAAACACGTTATTCCTTGTGCAAACGGAACCGATGCATTGCAAATTGCTATGATGGCACTAGGTTTACAGCCCGGTGATGAGGTAATTACAGCCGATTTTACGTTTGCTGCAACAGTTGAAGTAATTGCATTGTTGCAACTAACTCCAGTTTTGGTAGATGTGGATATGTATAATATGAACATTTCGATTGATGCTATTCGAAAAGCAATTACACCAAAAACCAAAGCAATTGTGCCCGTACATTTATTTGGTCGAGCTGCAAATATGGAAGCCATTATGCACATTGCCAATGAGCATAATTTATACGTAATTGAAGATAATGCGCAGGCTATTGGAGCCAATTGTAAGTTTTCGGACGGAACAAAAAGAAAGGCAGGAACGATTGGGCATGTGGCTTCTACGTCTTTTTTTCCAAGTAAAAATTTGGGTTGCTATGGTGATGGTGGTGCTATTTTTACCAACGATGACGATTTGGCTCACAAAATAAGAGGTATTGTAAACCATGGAATGTATGTGCGTTACCACCATGATGTTGTGGGGGTTAACTCAAGATTAGACAGTATTCAAGCGGCAGTTTTAAACGCAAAATTACCGTTATTAGACCAATATAGTGCAGCGCGACAAGATGCGGCGCGAAAATACTCAACTGCTTTTGAAGGGCATAAAAATATTGTGGCTCCAATGATTTGTGATATCTGTGATTGTCATGTTTTTCATCAATATACGTTGCGTATTGTTGATGCTGATCGAGATAAATTAATGGATCATTTGCAAAACAAGGGTATTCCGTGTGCTATTTATTATCCAATTCCGCTGCACAGCCAAAAAGCATATTTAGACGTCAGATACAAAGAAGAGGATTTTCCGGTAACAAATAAACTGGTAAAAGAGGTGATTTCATTGCCCATGCACACCGAATTAGACGACGAGCAAATTAAATTTATTACCGATGCAGTAAAAGAATTTTTTTATTAAAGTAAAGTTATCAGCAAATTTTTAAATTGTAGTGTATGAAAATAGTAGTGACTGGTGGTTTAGGATTTATAGGTTCTCATACCGTAGTTGAACTGCAAAATAAAGGCTTTGATGTGGTTATTATTGATAATTTATCTAATTCTGATAAAAATGTTTTAAACGGAATTTTTGCTATTACTGGAATTAAACCACATTTTGAAAATTTAGATTTGCGAGATAAAAAATCGGTTCAAGATTTTTTTTTAAAACACAATAATCTACAAGGAGTAATTCATTTTGCTGCTTCAAAAGCGGTAGGTGAAAGCGTTGAAAACCCACTTTTGTACTACGAAAATAACATCAATAGTTTGGTGTACCTGCTTCAAGAATTACAAAAACTGAAGTCCGCAAATTTTATTTTTAGCTCTTCGTGCACAGTTTACGGTCAAGCCGAAATAATGCCTATTACTGAAAACGCTTCACTTCAAAAAGCAGTTTCACCTTACGGAAATACAAAACAAATGGGTGAAGATATTATTACAGATGTTGCCAAAGTAACAAGTATAAACGCAATTTTATTGCGTTATTTTAATCCCATTGGAGCACATTCGAGTGCCGAAATAGGAGAATTACCTATTGGAATTCCGCAAAACCTGGTGCCTTTTATTACTCAAACTGGTTACGGATTAAGAAAAGAAGTGTCGGTATATGGCAATGATTACCCAACACCAGACGGTACTTGCATTCGCGATTATATTCACGTGGTGGATTTAGCAAAAGCACACGTAATCGCGCTTGAACGATTGATTAACAAAAAGAATTTAGAAAAAGTAGAAACCTTTAATTTAGGTACAGGAACCGGAAGTTCGGTATTAGAGGTAATTCATTCATTTGAAAAGGTTAGTCAAAAAAAACTTCCTTATAAAATTGTACCACGACGTGCGGGTGATGTTACATCGGCTTATGCTGATACTACAAAAGCTAATACCATTTTGGGCTGGAAAGCCGCGTCGACATTAGATGAGGCCCTACTTAGTGCTTGGAACTGGGAACAGAAAATACGACAATAAAGGGTAATTTTTAGTACCGTTTTATTCAGAATAAATATCCGGTGAAATGCTTTGTTTTACTGTAAAAAAAAACTATATTTAAATTTACTTAATCCATTGAATTTGCTAGATAAAAAATGTGAAATTTAAAGATAACTGTACTTAATTTAATGTATTTGGCTTGTATCCCAACACAAAAAAACTTCCAATTGCAATTGGAACCACAACATTTAAAAACCACATAAGTGTGGTAACAATAATTACAATCCATTCATTTACGCCAAGTAATCCTAAATAATATACAGCTACGCCTCCTTTTACAGCAAAATCTAAAAACTGAAAACTTGGCAATGATGATGAAAGAAAATAAATACATGATTTACTTGCCATCATTGATAAATAAGGCAAATTAACACCAAAAAAAATAAAAATAAAATAAAACTGATGTGTAAAAATTAGATAGCGCAGTAGTCCATAAAATATATTTTTTTGATGAATTTTTTTGGGAATTTTGTTGATATGGAACATCAATTTTTGAATGGAATAGCCTTTAATTTTAATTTTTTTAGAAGTGAAAAGTAGTATTGTACATGATAACAAAAATAGGGTTATAAATAAGCCACTTTTATAAAATCCTAAAATAAATAAGCCCAAAGTACCAAAAAAAATGGTAATAATCATTTGAATACCGTTGCAAATTAGATTTAAAAAAATAATTTTCTTCGTTTCTGTTTTCGGATAAAAAAGTGCTTTGCCTGCATATTCGCCAATGCCATTTGGAGTAAATATTCCAACTGTTAATGAGGCTAAAACTTGTTTTGTACTCTCAAAAATTGACACTGGTTTGATTACTGACACCAGGTTTTGCCATTTTAATATCTCTAAAAATCGATTACAAAAACTTAAGGTTAGTATAAAAAAAACAGTGCCAAAAGTAGCTTTGGTTTGTATCAAAATCCAAAAATTAACCCAATTTAATTTCGTGTTATGCAGCAGCTGCGTATAAATAAAATAAAATGCAAACACAACAACCATAAGTTTGATTGAAAAAACCAAGAATTGCTTAACTTTGACCGAAATTAGTATCATTGTTGCAAAGAAACAAACTTTTACAGATTTAAACTCATAAACGCACCCTTTTATATTGGCAAACGAACGTATCATTTTAGGCATCGACCCGGGCACTACAATTATGGGTTTTGGAGTAATAAAAGTTATCAATAAAAAAATGGAATTTGTTCAATTAAACGAATTAATTTTGAGTAAATATGACGATCATTATACCAAATTAAAAATAATTTTTGAACGAACTATCGAATTAATAGAAACCCATCTGCCAGATGAAATTGCTATTGAAGCCCCATTTTTTGGAAAAAACGTGCAATCGATGTTGAAATTAGGACGCGCGCAAGGCGTAGCAATGGCCGCTGGATTGTCGCGACAAATTCCAATTACCGAATACGAGCCAAAAAAAATAAAAATGGCTGTAACCGGAAACGGCAATGCAACAAAAGAACAAGTTGCCAAAATGCTTCAGCAGCTTTTAGGACTCAAAGAACTGCCAAAAAATTTAGATTCGACAGACGGTTTGGCTGCTGCGGTGTGTCATTTTTTTAATTCAGGTAAAATAGTAGGCGAAAAAAGCTATTCAGGCTGGGACGCCTTCGTTAAAGACAATGAAAGTAGGGTTAAAAAGTAGTAGGAGCTATTATAAGTACTATTTTTTAAGTAATTACATGTAATACAAGTCTTGTTTTTAAAGTTTTAGTTTTTAATAATTAGATGTACCAAAAATTTAAAATCATTCTTAATTACAAGCAAAACATTAAAAAATTTAATGCCAAAAAAACTGTTGAATAACATAATACTAAACAAAACAAAACTGACTACAAGTATCTACATCCACATTCCTTTTTGTAAGCAAGCTTGCCATTACTGCGATTTTCATTTTTCGACATCAATGAAAAAGAAAGACGAAATGGTTTTGGCACTAGCCAAAGAACTTGAAATGCGAAAAAGTGAATTTGAAGGCGAATGTGTAGAAACTATTTATTTTGGTGGTGGAACGCCATCAATTTTAGAAATTTTAGATATTAAGTTCTTGATTAATGCCGTGTATGAAAATTACAATGTTAGTGAAAATCCCGAAATTACGCTCGAAGCTAATCCTGATGACTTAGATAGTGAAAAAATAATGCAATTCGCCAGTTCGCCCATTAACCGGCTTTCTATTGGTATACAATCTTTTTTTGAAGAGGATTTAAAAATGATGAACCGAGCCCATAATGCAACAGAGGCCTTGAAATGTTTGAAAGATGCAACCCGGTATTTTGATAATATATCTGTCGATTTAATTTACGGAATTCCGGGCATGACCAATGAAAAATGGACTAAAAATATTGAAAATGCATTACGTTTTGGAATTCCCCACATTTCGAGTTACGCACTAACCGTTGAGCCAAAAACGGCCTTAAAAAAACTTATTGAAACTGGAAAAATTATAAAACCCAAAGATGATGTTGCCTCAGAACATTTTGATATTTTGGTGAAAATACTCGAAAAAAACGGATTCATACATTACGAGTTATCAAATTTTGGTAAGAAAAATTATTTTTCTAAAAATAATTCGAGCTACTGGCTAGGTAAAAAATACATCGGAATTGGTCCGTCGGCACATTCATTTAATACCTACTCGCGAAGTTGGAACAGCAGTAATAACGCAATTTATTTAAAGGCAATTCAAAACAATATGTTGCCAAATGAAATTGAAATTTTGTCGATCACTGATAAATACAACGAATATGTCATGACGGGTTTACGCACAATGTGGGGCATTTCATTAGATAAAGTAGCAAATGAATTCGGGACTGAATATCAAAATTATCTGTTAAAAAATGCCAAAAAATTTGTAAACGACGGTTTGCTTTTAATAGATAATAAAGTACTAAAAACATCTCAAAAAGGAAAGTTTTTGTCTGATGGTTTAGCATCTGACTTATTTATGCTAAATTTGGAATAAATTTACCAATAAGAATATAAAGAAAGCCAAGATTTATAAACATAAACAGCCTTTGCTTAAATCTTTTTGGGTTTATGGATTAAAAAAAATGAAAGCTACAATAAATAACGTACAAATTGATTTTTCAAAGCCTATTGATATCTCAATTCCACTATCAAATACAACTAAAAATCCGACTGCATGGTATCTTGAAAAACCAATAATTCAACCGGTTACCGCTGGAGAATGGGTAGGAAAGGTAACTGCAGGTGCTTCCACAAATTTTAATAATATAAGCTTTAATCCGCATGGGCATGGCACGCACACTGAATGTTTAGGGCATATTACCAATGATTTTTACAGCATAAATCAAACTTTAAAAACATTTTTTTTTATGGCTGAGTTAATTTCAGTTGTTCCTGAAAGTATAAATGAGGATTTTATAATTACAAAAAATCAAATAGAAAATATATTAAAAAATAAAAGTCCAGAAGCTTTAATTATTCGAACCTTACCTAACTTTGAAGGTAAAACGAGCCACAATTATTCAAACACAAATCCACCCTATTTATCTAAAGATGCAGCTTCTTTTATTTGTGAACGTAAAATTAAACATCTTTTAATTGACCTGCCAAGTGTAGATAAAGAAAAAGATGGTGGAAAACTAGCGGCACATAAAGCTTTTTGGAATGTAAAAAGCACGATTAAAGTTAATGAAGATGCACGTTTTGAAGCAACAATAACAGAGTTAATTTATGTGTCAAATACAATTAATGACGGCAGCTATCTCTTAAATTTACAAATTGCTTCTTTTGAAAATGATGCGAGTCCGAGTAAACCAGTTTTATATAAATATTTGTAACCAGTTTTATTTCAAAAAATAATTATAGTGGTACAACTTATATTTTCTTATTTTTACGCATCAAAACAACTCTGAAAATGCTATTTTTATACAATTTATTTATAATTATTATTTCGCAATTTGTAAAAGTTGTGGCAGTTTTTAGTCTGAAAATTCGATTGTTTGTTGATGGTAGAAAAAATATTTTTCAAGTACTGCGCTTAAATATACATCCTAGTCATAAAACCATTTGGTTTCACTGTGCCTCGCTGGGCGAATACGAACAGGGACTGCCGGTAATGCAAAAAATAAAAGAAGACTATCCAAATCACAAATTAATACTCAGTTTTTTTTCTCCCTCGGGTTTTGAAGTGCAAAAAAACAATAAAATTGCCGATGTAACTGTTTATTTACCTTTAGATACAAAACAGAACGCACGCAAATTTATAAAGCTTGTTCATCCAGATTTAGTTTTTTTTGTAAAATATGAATTTTGGCCAAATTATCTTGCTGAACTTGAAAGATTAAAAATCAAAACTTTTTTAATTTCTGGTATTTTCAGAAAAGACCAATTTTTTTTTAAATGGTATGGTAGTTTTTATAGAAATGTACTAAAAGCATTTGACTGTTTTTTTGTACAAAATGATACTTCAAAAAAATTACTGTATTCTATTGGTTTTACGAATGTAAAAATTTCTGGTGATACGCGATTCGACCGCGTTGTTTCTATTTTAAATCAAGATAATTCGCTCGATTTTGTAGCGAAATTTAAAAATAATTGCACGACAATTGTCGTAGGAAGTTCGTGGCCAAAAGATGAAAGTGTACTACTCCAATTCATTAATCAATCGCCAAATACAATAAAATTTATAATTGCACCTCACAACATCAAAACCGAACAAATAAATAATCTACAAAATAAAATAAGTAAAAAAACAATTAAATTTTCCGAAAAACAAGGTGTTGATTTAGCTGACTTTCAAGTTTTTATAATAGATACTATTGGTATTTTAACAAAAATATACAGTTATGCAGATATTGCTTATGTTGGTGGTGGCTTCGGCAAATCGGGCATTCATAACATTTTAGAGCCTGCTACTTTTGGTGTTCCGATTGTTATTGGGCCAAATTACAGCCATTTTGCCGAAGCAGTTGCACTAGTACATCAGCAAGGTTGCATATCAGTAGCGAATCAAACAGAACTCAATGACGCGTTTTTAAATTTAATTTTGAATAAAGAGGTACGGCTCGAAAAAGGGCATATTTGTGAAACGTTTGTTAGCATGAATAAAGGCGCTACTGTCACGATTTTAAATAATTTAGAAAGCTAATTTTAGTTAAAACAATAGTCAATTTTAATAGTGCTTTACAGTGCAATCAGTATAAAAATATCCGACGTATTAACTTTTTTATGCTTCAAAAAAAGGTACAGGAGCGGCCCTAGTGTTTTCGTAACTTATTAAACAGGCATTTTTAAATCACAAGATTATTTAAGGCTAAACCCGTATATAATAAAAATTAATCACAAAAAAATATTTACATTTACATACATAATACAAGTGAAGTTTTTTATTTAACTATCCTATTTTTAAATTCGATAACAATAAATCATTGAAAAATAGTAAATTTTTAAAGTTATACAATCAAATATCATGTTAATAGAGTCTCAAATACAAACAATTTCAAGTTTTCAAAATTTAGAATTACTTGCTAATCAAATTGTTGAAGGGTTTATATCGGGTATGCATAAAAGTCCGTTTCATGGTTTTTCGGCCGAATTTGCAGAACATAAATTGTACAACACAGGTGAAAGTACCAAGCATATTGATTGGAAATTATTTGCAAAAACGGATCGTTTGTATACAAAAAAATATGAAGAAGAAACCAATTTGCGATGTCATTTAATCATCGATAACTCAACCTCAATGCACTACCCTAAACTTGACGCATCGGCTATTTTTTATGAAAATAAAATTGGGTTTTCAGTATTGGCGGCGGCTGTTTTAATGAATTTACTAAAAAAGCAACGCGATGCCGTTGGGCTTAGCATTTATTCGGATCGCTACGAATTATATACTGCTGAGAAAGGTAGCGACCGGCATTTTAGAATGATTTTGACGCAATTAGAACAATTGTTAATAAAGCCAAAAGTTACCAAACAGACAGATACAATTACCTATTTGCATCAAATAGCCGAAAAATTACATCGAAGATCGATGATTGTTTTATTTACTGACTTGTTTCAGCCACAAAATGAAGAAGCTTTATTTGATGCGCTACAACATTTAAAACACAATAAGCATAAAGTGGTTGTTTTTCATGTAATAGACAAAAAAAGAGAATTACATTTTGATTTTGATAATGCGCCTCGTAAATTTATTGATATTGAATCAGGTGAAATTATAAATTTATACGCAGATAATGTGAAGCAAGAATATGAACAGCGGTTAAAAGACTATTTAAAAAAAATAGAGTTGACTTGTAATCAAAATAAAATAAAATATGTTTCGGTAGATGTAGGCAGTAACTTTGAAAAAATTATAACAACCTATCTAGTTGAAAAACAAAAGTTTGGATAGAATTAAAAAATAGTTTTAAAAAATTACTTTAAAACGCTTGTTATATTAATAAAACGTTGTATCTTTGCAACCGCAATAAAGCAATGGTTTGGTAGTTCAGTTGGTTAGAATACATGCCTGTCACGCATGGGGTCGCGGGTTCGAGTCCCGTCCAGACCGCTAAAATTGGGAAAAGGTTTTCAGAAATGAAAACCTTTTTTGCCCTAATAAGGCATTTAAGAAAGTTGTGTTGTTTTCGATTCGCCTTTGTAAAGCGAGTCATGGTTTAGTAGTTAGACCGATGAAAAGCTTTCCCTTTTAGGGATAGCTTTTTTGATTTAAAATTAATGGTACTACTATCTTAATTTTTAATCGTAATACAATTTTATCACAAATGTTATAAAAGTCTGTGATACACTCCGAGATAGTTTTACATTTTATAAAAACAATTTTTTAGTACTCCATATTTGCACCACCAGTTGTAATTAATCGTGCAGCTGAAGTTCCGATTCGTTTTACGCCCAATTGAATAAGTGTAGCCGCTGTGTCGTAATTATTTACACCGCCCGAAGCTTTGATTGGTAATGGTGATCCGTTTTCAAGCATTAATACAATTGTGTCAATTGTTGCGCCGTTCGGAATATCGTTTTTTGTTACATAAAAACCCGTTGACGATTTTATGTAGATAAATTGATACACATGTTCTGTAAAGTTCGACATGACGGTATTTTTTATTAACACACAAATTTTAATAATTTCATCGTTGGTCAACGCTGCTGTTTCGATAATCCATTTTATAATCTTGTTGCTGCCAATTGCTAATCGTGTGCATTCTAAAATTTCGTTTTTTACCATATTAATTTCGCCACGTTTGTAGGCTTGGTAATTAATTACAAAATCCAAATCATCAGCTCCATTATCAATGGCCACTTGTGCTTCGTCAAGTTTTTGGGGTAATGAATTAGTGCCTTCTGGAAACGAAATCACAGTGCCTACATCAAGGTTTGAATTTGCTTCTTGAATCATTTGCTTGGCCATCAAAACGTATTGTGGTCGAATCATAACTAATTTAAACCGTTCGACAATAGCTTCATTTATCGTATTTATAACAATTTTCTCGTTTTCTAGGTCAGAAAGTCCAGCTTGTTCTGCGGTTTTTAGATAGGTCGAATCCAAGTAAGTTTTTAAATCCATTTTTTTTGATACTAAAATTAAAATACAAAAATAGACTATTTATAACGAGAAATAAGTTCTCGGAATATATTGATAGATAGTAACCACCCAAAAGCAGGTGCTTTCAACTATATAATATTGAATTTAACTTTAAATAAAATTAATTGTAACATTTTAAACATCCGTCCGTCTAATTTTTAAGTTTGTATTTTTAAAATCGTTAAATTTGCATAGGCATTGTGTTGTGAGAGTAAGATTTAATAATATAAAGCACCAATGCTAGTTCATTTTATTCGTTTAAAGTAGCAAACAAAATAAAATAATTTAAGGCACAATTCATGATACATAAACTTTTAGCAGGTATGACAAATAAAGTACATTATTCATTAGCACTATTTTTACTGAGTTTTTCATTTTTTGCACAAAGTCAAGGCAAAACTTGGTCTTTGAATGACTGCGTAAACTATGCTTTAAAAAACAACATTGCGATACAGCAAAGTGTTTTACAGGCGCAGTTGTCCGATGTAACTAAAACTGCCGCAATTGGTGGTTTTTTGCCAAATATTAGTGCAAACGCATCACATTCGTGGAATATTGGTTTAAATCAAAACATCACCACAGGGCTTTTAGAAAACCAAACTACTCAGTTCTCACAAGGCGGAATTAATGCAAATATTGTTCTGTATAATGGATTACAAAATCAAAATCGATTACGGCGTGCAAACTTGTCAATTATTGCGTCACAATATCAGGTAACAAAAATGCAGAGTGATGTTTCATTAAATGTGGCAAATGCTTACTTGCAAATTTTATTTAATAAAGAAAATTTAAAAGTTCAAAAAGAACAATTAAATAACGATGAAAAACAACTTCAACGAAACAATGAATTAGTAAACGCGGGCGCAGTACCACGTGGTGATTTACTTGATTCAAAAGCATTGGTGGCTAGTGATAAGCAAAAAGTGATACTAAGCGAAAATGCATTATTCATTTCTAAATTAAGTTTAGCGCAGCTACTTCAGTTATCTGATTTTCAAAATTTTGATGTATCCGACACTACGGTTTTACAAATCGAAAAAAGTACCGTTTTACTAGAGGCACCTGAAGCAATTATAGAAAAAGCAAAACAAGAACGTGTAGAAATAAAACTTGCAAAAACCAATTTAGAAGTGGCACTTAAAGACATTAAAATAGCAAAGGGAGCGTATCAACCCACATTATCGGGTTTTTATAATTTTAGTTCTCGTGTAAGCGATAACCCCCGGGTCACTGGCTTGGAACTAAATACCACTAATCCTACAACAATTATTGGGCAAGTACAAGGTACGGGTCAAAACGTGGTAAAACCAAATATTAATCCCCTTTTTGGTGGTCCAGATGCGTTTTTTAATCAATTTGGTGACAATAAAGGTCAAAATTTCGGATTTCAAGTATCTATTCCTATTTTAAATGGATTTGCAGTAAAAACAAATGTTCAAAGAGCAAAAATAGCTTTTGAACAGTCAAAAATTGCTTCAAAACAAGCCAATTTGGATTTAGAGCGAAATGTATATAATGCAATTAATGATGCAAAAGGAGCTTTAAATGCTTATGAATCGTCGATTGTTGCTTTTGAGGCGCGAAAAGAAGCATTAAATTATGCAAAAGAAAAGTTTAATGTTGGAATGATGAATTCTTTCACATTAAATCAATCACAAACATTATATGCTGCCTCAGAATCTGAGGTGTTGCGAACCAAATACGACTATATCTTTAAGGTAAAAGTTGTTGAATTTTATTTCGGAATTCCATTATCAAAAAAACAATAAAATCATGTCAAAAAAGAAAATTTTTATTTTAGTTGGAGTAGTAGTAGTTCTTATCATAGGATTAGTTGTTTTAAAAAAAACAGGCGTAATTAAAGGAAATGACAATAGTATTGAAGTTGAAACCGCCAAAGCAGACGAAATTACTATAATTGAAACCGTTTCTGCAACCGGAAAAATTCAACCCGAAATAGATGTTAAAATTGCTTCTCAAGTATCAGGAGAGATAGTTTCATTACCAATAAAAGAGGGACAAGTAGTTAAAAAGGGCGATTTGTTGGTAAAAATAAATCCCGATTTATACACCTCAGGTGTTAGCAGGTCGGTATCGAATTATGCAGGAACAAAATCAGGATTGGCTCAAGCAGATGCCTCGTTTAACGAAGCAAAAGCAAATTACGAACGTAACAAAATACTCTTTGAAAAGGGAATTATTTCTCGCTCTGATTGGGACAAAACAATTGCCACCTTTGAGGTAGCAAAAGCCAGTAAACAAACAGCATATTTTAACGTTCAAAGTGCACAAGCCAGCGTAAAAGAAGCAAAAGATAATTTGGGGAGAACAATAATATTTGCCCCTGCCAATGGAACTATTTCGATGTTAAATGTAGAGCTAGGCGAACGTATTTTGGGAACACAACAAATGAGCGGTACCGAATTAATGCGTGTTGCAAACCTAGATAATATGGAGGTTGAAGTGAGTGTTAATGAAAACGATATTGTAAAAATTAATATTGGCGACGAAACTAAAATTGAGGTTGACGCTTTCCTTAAAAAAGAATTTAAGGGTGTAGTAACCAGCATATCAAATTCGGCTACATCAACAACCACAGCCGATCAGGTAACAAATTTTAAAGTAAAAGTTCGTATTTTAAAAGAATCATATCAAGATTTATTAACCGGTAAACCCAAAACATATTCGCCTTTTAGACCAGGAATGACCGCAACGGTTGATATTATTACTACTCGTAAGGAAAAAGTAATTGGTGTTCCAATAAGTTCGGTTGTTATTAAGGCCGATACATTACCAACTCCGAAAATTGAGGAAGTTGACGAAGAAAAATCGGATAAGATTAAAAGCAAAATAGATAAAAAATTAGAGTGCATTTTTGTAAAATCGAACGGAAAAGCAAAAATTAGAATCGTAAAAACAGGCATTCAAGACGATACAAATATTGAAATTATTTCGGGTTTACAAAAAGGCGATGAAATAATTACAGGGCCTTACAATACTGTTTCAAAAGAATTAAATTCGGGTGACAAGGTAAAAATACTGGTCATTAAAAAATAATGATATGGAAGTGCAATGCCTATTGCAATTGTAATATAAAAAATCGCAATAGGCTTCGTTCGTTGTTACTATTTTTTATTTACAAATAAATTCGGTCAAAAAAAGAGATGGGCTACAATTGTATACAGTTTAAAAAATGCACCAATAAATAAGGGTAGTAGTATTTAATTTTTTTTACTTGTAAACCTTTTACCAAAATTATAGTCTAAGTAAAAAATAGAATCTTGAAATACGAAGGGTGCCTTATTCAGTAAAAAAATTAAATGGTATACATCTATGAAATTTAGTGCTTTCATTCTAATTTTATTCTTATCTGTAAGTTGTTTTAGTCAACAAAAACCAGAAAAGTATAAATTTAATTTTCAGCTTGATAATCGATTTTCTAGTATACGCGGTACTAATATTGTGTTATTTGGTGCAAAATTTGGTTTGCAATATAAAAATTATATTCGTTTTGGTGCAGGAGTATCGTTTATTATAAATCCCGTCGAAATTAGCTATGTCAATAAAAAAACAAAATTAGAAGAGATTAATACTATTAATTTTTGGTACGGAAGTCTTTTTACGGATTGGATTTTGTACAAAAATAACAAATGGGAATGTTTTGTAACCGAACAACTTGGCTTTGGAAAACCATTTTTTATACGCGAAGTGAACGCTGAAGTTGTTAACGATATTGCAGTTGCTATTTTCGTAAACGAAATTTCGACACAAATTAATTACAAAGTAGTTCGTTGGGCTGGTATCGGAGCTGGCGTAGGTTACAGAAATTTATGGAATGGCGACTCAAGATTAAAAACCACTTTAAATGCACCCATTTATACGATAAAAATAATAATTTATCCCGAAACTATTTTTACAAAAAATTAGGTTAGTTGCATCGGAATTTCCATCAATAAAAATCGTGCTGCTGAGGTGGCTTTTATTTCAAGGTTTTCAAAATTTGTAAGTCCTAAACCGTCACGAGTATCTAACACTTGGTTGTTAACTATAATTGTACCTGAAATAACAAACGCATACAAGCCGTTTCCTTCTTTTTTAATTGAATAATTTTTAGTAAAATTGGCATCAAAGTTGGCTAAAAAAAACCATGCGTCTTGATGAATCCAAACTCCCTCATCTTTTTCATTTGGTGATAAAATTTGTGCAAAATTATTTTTTTGCAACGATTGATCTAAAGTGATTTGTTGGTATCTAGACGCTACATTTCGAATTTTTGGAAACAACCAAATTTGAAATAATTTTGTGTGGATGTCGGTATTGGGATTAAATTCACTGTGTTGCACTCCGGTGCCAGCACTCATTACTTGAATGTCGCCAGTTTTTATAGTTTCGGTGTTGCCCAAACTGTCTTTATGTGATAAATCGCCTTCGATCGGAATAGTTATAATTTCCATATTATCATGCGAATGCGTGCCAAAACCCATTCCAGCAGCAATAGTGTCGTCATTTAAAACTCGTAATGCTCCAAATTGCACTCTATTTGGATTGTTCCAACTTCCAAAACTAAAACTATGGTAAGTATTTAGCCATCCGTGATCGGCATGACCACGTGTATTTGCTTTATGTAACACTGCATTTTCCATTTGTAATTTTTTAATTAAAAATACGAAACTGTTTTAAGTATAGTTCATTATTAAAATTGTTTCTGTTTATAGTGCCATATTAATAAATGGTGCTGCCCTATTTTTTTATTTGCATTAAATTATTTGCACCAATTTCGCCGCAGCAATAGCCTTACTTACAACATTTTCTATTGGTGTTTTTAAAGTATCGCTTACCAACGCAACGCCCATTCGTCGGTTCGGTCGTGCTGTTGGTTTTCCAAAAATTCTAAAATCGGTTTTTGGTAGCGTTGCTATCGCTTTTAGTCCAGAAAATTCTGGATGGTTTGAGTTTTCTACCGCAAGAATTACGGCACTGGCTCCACATTTTTCTAAAGTAATTTCTGATATTGGTAAACTCAAAATAGCACGTAAATGGAGTTCAAATTCATTATAATTTTGTGTTTTGGCTAACGTTACCATGCCTGTGTCGTGTGGTCTTGGCGATACTTCGGAAAAATAAACACCTTCGTTAGTTAAAAAAAATTCTACTCCAAAAAGTCCGGCACCAGTTAACGATTTTGTTACTTTTTGTGCCATTTGTTGTGCCTCTACCAAGTCTTGTTCAGAAATTTTTGCGGGTTGCCAACTTTCTTGATAATCGCCTCGTTCTTGCCGATGCCCTATTGGAGCACAAAACAACGTTGGATTTCCGTTTTGAACAACGGTTAGTAAAGTAATTTCTGAGTTAAATTTTACAAATGCTTCTACAATTACTTCTACAACATCGCCACGAGAGCCTTGCACAGCATAATTCCATGCGTTTTCTATATCAATGTTGTGTTTTACGGTTGATTGTCCTTTTCCTGACGAGCTCATTAGTGGTTTTACTATGCAGGGCATTCCAATTTTGGCAACTGCTTCATGCAATTCGGCGGCTGTTGTTGCATAACAATAATTCGCCGTTCGAAGTCCTAATTCTTTACTAGCTAAATCTCTAATCGCTTTTCTGTTCATAGTAAAATTAGCTGCTTTTGCAGATGGAACTACTGTAATACCTTGCTTTTCGTAGTCGTAAAAACGTTCTGTTCTGATGGCTTCAATTTCGGGAACTATAAAATCGGGTTGGTGTTTGGCTACAATTCTGTCTAGCTCGGCACCATCAAGCATGTTAATAACTTCAAAGTGATGTGCAACTTGCATTGCGGGTGCGTTTTCATAATTATCGACTGCAATTATAGTTTGACCAATACGTTGGGCTGCAATTGCGAATTCTTTGCCGAGTTCGCCAGATCCTAAAAGTAGTATTTTTGCCATGGTTGTGCTGTTATGTACTTATTTTTTATTTTTCTATTTTAAATCCGAATAGTATGTTGGAACGTAGGGTTGCGTTAGGGATTGAGGCTTTGTTTGAGCTCTTTTATGGGGCATGCTAATGCACAATAAAAAGCGAGTGCCGAAAGCCCGACCTGTCATTGCGAGGAACGAAGCAAACAGGGAACGCCCAGAAATTAATGTGCTTAAAAAAGCCCCAAGTTTTCTTGAGGCTAGATTTACTTTAGGTTAGCGCTTCTTTAATTCGTTTTAATGCTTCAAGCAACAATTCTTGGCTTGCAGCGTATGAAAATCGGATACAATTTGCGTTTCCAAAGGCATCGCCGGTTACTGTGGCAACATTGGCTTCGGATAGCAAATACATCGATAAGTCGTCGGCATTATTAATTTGAGTACCACGCAATGTTTTTCCGAAAAACGAGGAAACGTCTGGAAAAACGTAAAAAGCGCCCTCGGGCACATTAATTTTTATTCCAGGAATTTCTGTAAGTAATTTTACCACTAAGTCGCGGCGGCTGTGAAAAGCATCAACCATATATTTTAGCACACTTGGGTCGGCATTGAGTGCAGTAATTGTAGCTCGTTGTGCAATAGAGTTTGCGCCAGAGGTTACCTGTCCTTGCATTTTGGTGCATGCTTTTGCAATAAATTCGGGTGCGCCAATGTACCCAATGCGCCAGCCAGTCATTGCAAATGCTTTTGCCACGCCGTTTACGGTAATGGTTCGGTCAAACATTCCTGGAATAGAGGCTATGCTACAAAATGTACCTGAAAAATTAATGTGTTCGTAAATTTCGTCGGCAATAATATAAATATTGGGGTATTTTTCTAAGACTTTGGCTAGCGCTGTAAACTCTTCTCGCGAGTATACTGAGCCGCTTGGATTACAAGGCGAACTATACCAAATCATTTTAGTTTTTGGTGTAATTGCTGCTTCTAATTGTTGGGGTGTAATTTTAAAATCGGTATCAATTGATGTGGGTACTTCAACGGGAATTCCGCCCGATAATTTGACTATTTCTGAGTAGGATACCCAATAAGGTGCGGGTAAAATTACTTCATCGCCTTCGTTTAGTAAACATTGTGCGATGTTGTAAAGCGATTGTTTTGCTCCTGTCGAAACTACAATGTTTGCTGGTTTATAATCTAAATTATTGTCGCGTTTGAATTTTCGGCAAATGGCTTGTTTTAATTCTAAATACCCGTCAACAGGTGAATAGGTTGAATAATTTTCGTCAATAGCTTTTTTAGCGGCTTCTTTTATAAAATCAGGAGTGTTAAAATCGGGTTCGCCTAGGCTTAAACTGATGATGTCTTTTCCCTGAGCTTTTAACTCTCTCGCTAAGGCAGCCATGGCCAAAGTTTGTGAGGTCGTTAAATTATTTATTCGATCTGATAGTACGTTCATTCTAATTTTTTTGTAGTTGGTTGTATTGTGGTTGTGATGTGTTATGCCAATACGAGTTGTGGTTGTTGCCCTAGCTCTTTTAAATGTTTAAAATGAGAATAAACTGCGGCGCCCATTGTTTTAAATTCGTTATAGGGTAAATTGCACTCGTGAGCTGTTTCTTTAACAATTTTTGCAATTTTACCATAATGAATGTGGCTTATGTGCGGAAATATATGATGTTCAATTTGATGGTTTAAACCTCCTGTGTACCAATTGACTAACCAGTTTTTGGGAGCGAAATTGGCAGTTGTAAACAATTGATGAATTGCCCAGGTATTTTCGATTTCATTGTTTTCGTCGGGTGTTGGGTATGCAATATCTTCGACCACGTGTGCAAGTTGAAATACAATACTTAGTATCACACCAGCAGTATAGTGCATTACTAAAAAGCCAATAATTACTTGCCACCAGCTAATACCTACAATAATAGGGATTGCTATCCATATAGCAAAATATATTAATTTTGTGATTACAAGTGTCGTCCATTGTTTGGTGGCTGTTTGTGGTTCTCCATAAGATAATTTTCGTTTTAAATACCGTTTCATCTGCAAAAAATCGGTGGTGATAGCCCAATTAAAGGTTAATAAACCATACAGAAAAACAGAGTAATAATGTTGAAACTTATGAAAATATTTCCAATCGGCTTCTTTGGTAAAGCGCATAATTCGACCAGCATCTAAATCTTCGTCATGCCCATGAATGTTAGTGTACGTGTGGTGCAAAACGTTGTGTTGTACCTGCCAATTGTATACGTTTCCTGCAAGTATGTAAATGCTACCACCCATAAATTTATTTACCCATGATTTGCTTGAATAGGAGCCGTGATTGCCATCGTGCATTACATTCATACCTATGCCAGCCATTCCAATACCAGTAACTATTGATAGTAAAAAAAACGCCCAAAATGGCATATCATTTAGTGTTATTATTAAGAAATAGGGCGCCAAGAAAACAGTAAATAATACAATTGTTTTTACATGTAGTTTCCAGTTGCCTGTTTTTTCAATATTATTTTCTTTAAAATAATCGTTTACTCGTTTATTTAAGGTTCTAAAAAACTTGTAATTATCTGTTTTTGAAAAGATTGGGGTTATTGCGTCCATTAATAAAATTAAATTGGTTTACAGCAAATATAAATATTATATCTTTTAAACTACTTCAACAGAACATAAATTAACTATTTTTGTAAAAAATTATGAATCTCAATCAAAAATGGACGAAATTTTAGAGCATTTTCCTAACCTAGCTGCTACTCAGCAACAGCAATTTGCCGATTTGCAAAATTTGTATCACGATTGGAATGCCAAAATAAATGTAATATCACGAAAAGATATTGATTCGTTGTACACCCGACATGTTTTACATTCCTTAGCAATTGCTAAAATTCAGCCCTTTGAACCTGGAACTTATATTTTGGATGTTGGAACAGGTGGCGGTTTTCCTGGAATTCCTCTAGCAATTTTGTTTCCAGAAACACGCTTTTATTTAATTGATGTCATATTGAAGAAAATTAATGTAGTGAAAGCCATTTCAGAATCGTTAGGATTAAAAAACGTAAAAGCAGAGCAAATTCGCGCCGACAGTGTAAAAGGCGATTTTGATTTTATAGTGAGTAGGGCGGTAACCAACATGCCTGATTTTGTAAATTGGATACAGTATAAAATTAAAAAAAACAATAAACACGTACTTTCAAATGGTATTTTATATCTAAAAGGCGGCGATTTAACCGATGAACTGAAGGATTTTCCGAAAGCTAAAGAATATATAATTTCTGATTTTTTTGATAATGATTTTTTTGAAACTAAAAAAGTAGTGCATGTGCCATTAAAATTTGTAAAATAAAATGTGCTATTTTAGTTTTTCTGTAACGATATTGTTGGTAAGCAATACACTTTTTTTTTCTCCATAAATAGTGCTTTTAATAAGGTTTTGCTGGTCGGAAAATTGTTCTATAAACGCATCGTTTTGAATTTCGAGTGTATTAATTTTAACAATATCTGCAATTTTTAAATAGCAAACCAAAACGTTGTTTTCAATTTCTTTTGAAAGAAACTGAAATTCTTTTTTTGTGCCATTAATTTTAAATACTACATGCTCGGCTAAGTATTTTTTCATTAAAACTTCGTCTTCAACGGTTTCATTTTTTAATCCGATGGCAGTTTTTTTTTGGTATTTTTTTTCGAGCACAAAGTTCAGATCGTCTACAAATAAACGTGCAGTAATTTCAATTCGTTTTTTGTTTGCAACATAATTTATTTGATAAATAGCCATGTAAAACTTATGAATTGTAAAAGCAGTACAAAGCATTGTTACAAGTACAAGCGCACCAATTTGAATTTTTTTTTTCATCTATTTTAAAATTAATTTCCTTATTTTCTTTTTATTCAAAAAAACGTACTAGTTGCAATAACGCCAACAAAAATACTTTTTAGTTTTGTAATTTTAAATAAAACTTTGCAAGATCTATTAGTAAAAATTTGGTCATGGTTTTATTTTTGGATGAAAGTGTTTTTTTAAATTCAGCATCTTCAACTATAAAATATAAAAATCCCTCTAGTTTATCTTCAGGAATTTTAAGGGTTTGTATAAAATAGGTTTCATCAAAAAGATAATTTATTTTTTGCAAAGCTACTTCTTTTTGTTCCACGTTCAGTTCCTGCTTCAATCGTTTTGTTCGTCCAGATATCCAATTTAAAACAGGATCCAACCCCAAACTTCCACCTGTCATTGCGCCCACATTTGCAGTTGGATACATATTTGATGCGGTATTTAATTTCCGTTCGGCGGGAGTAAATATTTTTGCTTTTTTTGATAATATGCCGGCTTTGTATCCGTCTTTTTCTTTCACTACAGTTACCTCGTCGATGTAATTAGTGTGCACACTTAAGCGAATCAAAAATAATTCTTTATCAAAATCTTCTTTTGTTAAAACTACTGTTTTGCTATTAAACTGCACAGCAGTCACAAGTAGGGAATCTTTTACAACGGCTTTTATTTTAAATAAACCGTTTTCTTCAGATGTTACAGCAATTTTTTGAGTGGTATTTATAATTGTAACTCCTTTTAAATCGGTATAATTAGCTGTTATTTTTCCGTTTAAATATTGGGCGTTAAGTAGCTGTGAAGCAATTAAAACACAAACTAAAATAAGTAGTTTTACCATCTATTATTTTTCTTTCTGTAAATTTAAAAAAATTCGTGCCATATCAATTAGTAAAAATTTTGCCATTGTTTTATTTTTTGATTTCAATACCAAATTAAATTTATAATCTTCTACACAATAGTATTCAAAACCTTTTATTTTATCTTTCGGAATTTTTAAAGTTTCAACAAAGTATTTTTCATCAAATAAGATTTCAATTTTTTCTAACGCCATCTCTTTTTTCTCAATTTCAATACTTCTTTTTAGCATTTTTGTTCTACCAGAAATCAAGTTTAATAAACCATCTATGCCTCCACCTGATGTAGCAGTAAATAAACGACGTTCTGCTGGAGTATATTCTTTAGCAGGTTTACGTAAAATTCCTAACGAAAGCGAGTTGATATTTTGATATTGATTTATTTTTACTTCTTCTAAATAAGATACAATTGATTCCATTTTTATAAAAAAGAGTTCTTTACTGTAATTTTGCTGCGTTAATCCAATTTTTGTTGATTTCAGTTGAAAGCCTGACAGCGCTAAGCTATCTCCTATTGTTCCGCTTATAGAAAAGTAGCCCCCTTTTTCGGTAGTTGTTGCTTGTTTATTCTTGATGTTTAAAATATAAACTCCTTCAAGATCATTGGCATCTGCAATGATTTTGCCACGCCAAAGTTTTGAAAATTGACCAAACATGATAGATGTAAAAAGTAGTGATAAAAGCAAAACGTAATTTATTTTCAATTGAAATTGGTTTTAATTAGCTGGTAAATATATTGTTGTCGCTTCTAAAAAATGTGCCAAATCATTGATAATTTTTTGTTAATGAATTGTAAATAAGTAATTTGTTTTAACAAAATATACACTATTTTTGCAAAAAAAATAAATGAAAAACCTATTAATTGCAAGTACTTCTACCCTGTTTGGAGGCGATTATTTAGAGTATCTGCTTCCTGAATTACGACATCATTTTACAAATTGCGCAACAGTATTATTTATCCCTTACGCTCGTCCTGGCGGTATTTCTCACGATTTGTACACGGAAAAGGTCAAAATTGCCTTTCAAAATAGTAATATCGAGGTAGTTGGATTGCATGAATTTGAAAATCCAAGTCAAGCCATCGAAAATGCGCAAGGTATATTTGTAGGTGGTGGCAATACATTTTTATTGGTTTCGCAACTGTATCACTTTAACATAATGACAAAGTTAAAGGAGGTTGTTCTGGCAGGAACCCCTTATTTAGGAACAAGTGCTGGTAGCAATATAATTGGAATTTCGATGCAAAACACCAATGATATGCCTATTGTACATCCGCCTAGTTTTGCTACCTTAGGTGGTGTTCCTTTTAATATTAATGCTCATTACATCGATGCTGATGCACGCAGCATACACATGGGAGAAACGCGTGAAACTAGAATTAAAGAATTTCATGTTTTTAATGAAACACCCGTTGTTGGGTTGCGCGAAGGGAGTTGGCTCGATGTGAAAGGTGACGCTATTATTTTGAAAGGCAATTTACCAGCCAAATTATTTACTCAAAATAAAATACCGCTCGAGTTACAACCAAATACGAACCTTAATTTTTTAAATAAAAAAAACCTCAAAAATTAATTTGAGGTTTTAGAGCGAAAGACGAGGCTCGAACTCGCGACAACCAGCTTGGAAGGCTGGAGCTCTACCAACTGAGCTACTTTCGCAAAATATCCAATAAAAGTATTAAAAATAATAGTACTTTGTGCGTGCAAATATACAATTAATGTTTAATGAGATGCAAATTTATTTTTAAAAAAAGTAGATAATTTTTACAACCTGCTTATTTTTTAACTCTAAAAGTTTTATAATTAAATTGTTATGCTTTAATTTGTACCATAAATTTATGATAAAAATTATAAAAATTGCAGCTATTGCAACCCATCCAATTCGTATTTTGGTGCTTAGAAAAGGGCAAACCCTTGATTTGTGCCCGTTTGACGGCGATGATTTGCCAACTACAATCCACTTAGGCTTATATTTTAATAATAATCTCATTGGAATTGTATCGGTTTTTAAAGTAAATAATACTTGTTTTGAACACAACAATCAATTTCAAATTCGAGGTATGGCAGTTTTAGACTACTTTCAAAATCAGGGTTATGGTAAATTATTAATAAAAGCCGCAGAAAACATAATTTACTTGTCAGACAATTCTTTAATATGGTTAAATGCGCGCGAAGTAGCATTTTTGTTTTATGAAAAATTGGGATATATTAAAGTAGGAGAGCCCTTTTTAATTGAAGGGATAGGAACGCATCATCTTATGAAAAAATAAACGCAATGCAAAACTTATTATTCAAATTAGTCATACCTATAATTGTAGTTGTATTTTTAAGCTGTAAAAAAAACACGGCAATCTATACCTCAAAAGATTTTTCTGTTTTTGGAACGACTTTTTTTAAAGAACGATTAAAAATAGATTCGCTATTAATAAATAATCGTAATAATGTGGATTTAAAAATATTTTATGCCAAATACGATAACGAAACAGTTTGGATAGATAAAAAACAACGTGATTTTATTTTAAACGAAATTAGTATTTGTGAAAACGAAGGTCTGCAACCCACAGATTACAAATTTATGGAATTGCAATTTTATGAAAATAAATATGACACGCTGTCAAATCAGCACCTTATTGATTATGATTTGTTGCTTACCCAAAATGTTCAAGCATATATTAACCATATAAGTAATGGTAAATTAAACCCAAAATATATTTATAAAGATTGGGATTTAAAAGCTAAAATAATCAATGTGACTCAGATTTTATTTGATTGTTTTGAAAAAAATAATTTTAAATTAGAAATTGACAAATGCAAGCCCAAGCATCAAATGTATCAAAAATTAAAAACGAGTCTTCAATTATTACACAAATTTCCTAATGATACAATGGGAGTTATTGGATTAAAAGACAAAATAGTTTTAAATAAAAAAAATAAATTTGTTGCAAGGCTTAAACGTAAATTACTGTTCTGGGGCGATTTAAAATCAAAAGACAGTATTTTTAATTCTATTTATGATCGTGTAACATTCGAATCTGTAAAAAAATTTCAATTGCGACACGGATTGTTGCCCGATGGTATTTTGGGCAAAAGTACAGTTGATGCACTAAACATAACTAA
Organism: Flavobacterium sp.; assembly: GCA_043772535.1. Taxonomy (GTDB): domain Bacteria; phylum Bacteroidota; class Bacteroidia; order Flavobacteriales; family Flavobacteriaceae; genus Flavobacterium. The sequence continues at coordinate 27,683 of JAYVGC010000159.1, forward strand.
AAATCAAAGAATAGAGCAAGTTATTGCCAATTTGGAGCGCTGGAGATGGTATGCACATGACTTCGGAAACCATTATTTACTCATTAATATTGCGGATTATAAATTGGTCGCTATCAAAGAAAGCGACACGATGCAAATCCAGCGCATTGTGGTAGGGCGGGAGGCACGAAAAACACCAATTTTAGAATCAAAAATTTCGAATATTAATTTAAACCCAAACTGGACAGTACCTCCCACGATATTAAAAGAAGATATTTTTCCTGAGGCCGAAAAAGATAAAGGTGTATTTAGAAAAAAAGGATTAATAATAATGGACGCTAAAAACCAACGAGTTAATGCGTTGACTTGGAAAAAAGAAGATGCCAATTTGTATAAATATATCCAAAAGCCAAGTTATCACAACTCATTAGGAGTAATGAAAATTAATTTTCCAAATCGTTTTTCGGTATATTTACATGACACCAATCACCGAAATTATTTCGATTTTACGTATCGCTCATTAAGTTCGGGTTGCGTTAGATTAGAAAAACCGCTTGAAATGGCCGAATATTTAATAAACGATGCTGAAAAATGGGATTTACAAACAATAAAAGATACAACGACAATTGCCTATTACAAAAAAATAATTTCTAAAAAAGAAAACCAACGAAATAATAAATTAGCCAAATTAAAAGTTGAAATTTTACCCGAAGATGCGTTAAAACGTAAAGATTATATTGCAAATTTGCTTAAAAATTTAGAATTAAAAACGATTGTAATTCCTATAAAAGAGTCCATTTATATTCATCAATTGTACTGGACAGCTTGGGAAACCAATAATAAATTACAATTTAGAGAAGATATATACTGTTTAGACCATGATTTATATTCTAAATTGCGGTACAATTCCATTGAAAAGAAAAAATTATAAAATTTTCTTAAAATTTATTTACATATCTGCACGCCCAACAATAGTTATTAGTTTTACACAGTTTTTTAACAAGCGGTTACGTGCTTGGTTTAAAATATTTATTTTTTATTTAGTAACAATTTTAACAATCTGGTGTCTATTTAATAAAAAACCAGAAAAAACAAGAACCAATGTTAAAAAATAAGTCGTTACTTTTATTGTTAGTAGTATGTATAACAAACGTAATTTTTTCGCAAAAAAAAGTACTTCAGGCACAGTTTACGGATATTAAAATTAATATTGATGGTAAGTTTGATGAAGCCGCTTGGAAAAATTCCGACAGTGCTAAAAACTTTGTCATGTGTAATCCCGATAACGGAAAACCTGAAAATCCAAACCAAAAAACCGAGGTTAAAATGGTGTACTCCAACGAGGCAGTTTACATCGCAGCGACACTATTTGATACCGAACCTAATAAAATTTTAAAAGAAATAAGCGCCCGAGATGACACAGGAACTGCTGATTTTTTTGGTGTTTATATTAACGGATTCAATGACGGGCAACAAGATTATAGATTTTATGTAACTGCTGCAGGAGTGCAATTGGATTGTTTATATACCGAAAGTAATGGCGAAGATTTTTCATTAAATTCTATTTGGGAAAGCAAAATCAAAATAACCGAAACCGGGTGGCAAGTGGAGATGCGAATCCCATATGCTGCCTTGCGATTTTCTCAAGCAAAGAAACAAATTTGGGGGATTAATTTTTTTAGAGAGGTAAGACGTACCCGCTTTAATTATACGTGGAATTTAATAGATAATAAAATTGACAACCAAAGTAACCAAGCAGGAACAGTATCTGGCATAGAAAATATTAAAACGCCCACACGCTTATTTTTTATTCCATACACCTCTTTTTACACCAATGCAAGTAGTAAATTAAAAACGTATGGCGAACTAAAAGGAGGATTAGATATAAAATACGGTATTAATGATGCCTTTACGTTGGATGCGATTTTGGTTCCTGATTTTGGTCAAACCAAATTTGACAATGTAATTTTAAATTTAGGGCCTTTTGAGCAACAATTTAACGAAAACAGACCTTTTTTTACCGAAGGAACCGATTTGTTTTCGAAAGGAGATTTAGTTTATTCACGACGAATTGGGGGTTTCCCCACACGAGACGCTACACTTGCTACCAACGAGGAAATAACAAAATCACCAAGTACAGTAGGGCTGTTAAATGCATTAAAAGTATCTGGACGAACTAAATCTGGATTAGGAATAGGCGTTTTAAATGCCGTTACTGATAATACTTATGCCGATATTACAAACACAGTTACTGGCGAAACGCGGAGCGAAAAAATAGAATCGTTTGCCAATTATAATGTTTTAGTATTTGATCAACGGTTCAATAAAAACTCTAGTGTTTCATTCATAAATACCAATGTTATCCGAAACGGCGATTTTAAAGATGCCAACGTTTCAGCCGTATTATTTGATTTAAATACCAAAAAAAACACTTACAATTTATCGGGTAATTACAAGTACAGTATTGTAAATGATTTAGGTACAAGTGATGACACACAAGGATTTAGCTACAATTTATATGCTGCTGAAACTACTGGAAAATTCAGGTATGGTGCAGGGTTTAACTACGTTTCTGATAATTTTGATATTAACGATTTGGGATATAATACCCAAACGCATTACCATTCAATAAATACCAATACTAGCTATCGCATTTTAAAATCAAATGCATTATTTAATTCTTTTCGGCTTGAGTTGTTTAATTATTGCGAATTTGACAACCGCACAGGTAAACTACAACGGTATCAAACCAACATAAATAACCATATAACTGACAAAAAAAACAATAGTTTTGGCATGGGTATAAACGGAAGTCCCTTCAAAACATTCGATTTTTATGAAGCAAGAACACCAAATCAAGAACAATTTTTTACACGACCTGAACGAATTGGGTCTTGGTTTTATTACTCGTCTAATTATAACAATAAATTTGCTTTCGATATCAACCCGTTTATTACATTTTTTAACGAGGTAAACCGCCGTAATTATGGTATAGAGCTGCAACCGAGGTATCGTTTTAATAATCATTTTTCATTAAATTATAATTTTAGTTACCAAGCCAGTAAAAATGATATAGGTCGCATTGCAGCAAGTAACCCAAATATTATTTTTGCACGGCGTAACGTAACTACTATAACCAATAGTTTAATGGGTAAATATGCAGTAAATGATGTGATGACTTTTAATTTAGAAATAAGAAATTATTGGTCGTATACTATAAACAATAGCATTTATTCATTGCAAGATGATGGCGGGCTCACAAATAATTCCACCTACTTAATTAACAAAAACAAAAACCTAACCTCTTGGAATTTTGATTTATCTTATAATTATATTTTTACTCCTGGCAGTCAAATATCTATTTTATATCGAAATAATGCGGGTGTAAGACAAGACGGAGACGCGCTTACCGAAAATTTTATACCCAATTTTAAAAGTATACTAAACAATCAGATTCTTAATCACAGTATCTCAGTTAGTTTTCGTTATTTTATAGATTACAATCAGGCAAAGCCTCTTCTATTTAAATAATTATATTTGATTATCTTTGTTTAATAGCGCGGATTAAAAAATCCAAAATCCTTTAAAATTTTTGTACATGTCTAATAAAGTACTTTTAATGATTCTTGACGGCTGGGGAAACTCGCCCGATCCAAAAGTTTCTGCCATTGATAACGCCAATATTCCTTTTATCAATAGTTTATATAAAAAATATCCTTTTGCACAATTGCGAACAGACGGTTTAAATGTAGGTTTACCCGACGGTCAGATGGGAAATTCAGAAGTAGGACACATGAATTTAGGTGCAGGCAGAATTGTCTATCAAGATTTAGCAAAAATAAATTTAGCTGTTCAAAACAATACTTTCGCTAAAGAGCAAGTCTTGATTGATGCCTTTAACTATGCTAAAAACAACAATAAAGCGGTACATTTTTTAGGATTACTTTCTGATGGTGGCGTACATTCTCATACAGCTCACTTGCGCGGATTGATTGATGTCACGCAAGATTTTGGACTTACAAAAGTATTTGTACACGCATTTACCGATGGGCGCGACGTAGATCCAAAATCAGGAAAAAAATACCTAGCTGATTTACAAAATTATATTTCAAAAACATCGGTACAAATTGCATCGGTTGTTGGCAGGTATTACGCAATGGATCGCGACAATCGATGGGAACGAGTAAAATTAGCCTATGACATGTTAGTGAATGGTATTGGAACAAAAACACAAAATATAGCAGAAAGTATTGCTCAAAGTTATGCAAATAATGTAACCGATGAGTTTATAAGTCCGTTGGTTGTGGTTGATAAAAATCAAAATCCAATTTCGGTACTACAAAATGATGACGTAATTATTTTTTTTAATTTCCGTACCGATCGTGGTCGAGAGTTGACCGAGGCACTTTCGCAAAAAGATTTTCATGAGCAAAACATGCATAAATTAAAGCTGTACTATGTTACAATGACTAATTATGATGAAACGTACAGCAACGTAAAAGTAATTTATAATAAAGACAATATTACCCAAACGCTAGGCGAAGTACTTGAGAAAGCAGGCAAAACACAAATCAGACTTGCCGAAACAGAAAAATATCCTCATGTAACTTTTTTCTTTTCTGGTGGTCGCGAAGTTCCATTTCAGGGTGAAACTCGAATTTTAAGAAATTCACCAAAAGTAGCTACTTACGATTTACAGCCAGAAATGAGTGCCTTTGAACTTAAAGATGCATTACTACCTGAATTGCAAAAAGGCACTGTTGATTTTGTATGTTTAAATTTTGCCAATGGCGATATGGTTGGACATACAGGTGATATGCAAGCAGCTATAAAGGCATGCGAAGCCGTTGATGAATGTGTAAAGCAAGTTGTAGAGACCGCTTTAGCTAACGATTATGTCACAATAATTATAGCCGATCATGGAAATTGTGAAACGATGATTAATCCAGACGGTTCACCAAATACAGCACATACAACCAATCCGGTGCCAATTATTATGGTCGCTAACCAACAATTAGTCATCAATAACGGGGTGTTGGCCGATGTCGCTCCTACAATTTTAGAATTAATAAATCTGGACAAACCAGCAGTTATGACGGGAAAATCGCTGTTGCAAAATCATTATAAATAGTAGTATTTACTAGCAAGCACAGCTGTAATAATACATTAATTTTTAGTTTTTTATGCAAAATAAAAATATGTCATAGCAATTGTTACGCTGGATTTTTTTTAATTGAAAGAAAAAAATAAGCTCGCTCCAGTAACAGTAAATTTTAAACTTTATTAGAACGAGCCGATCGCAGACAAATAATAAACAATATTTTTTTATTTCCTAGGTCATTTTAAAATTGACTTATAAAATAATAATAAACAGGAAAACCTAAGGTAATATTAAAAGGAAAGGTAACCGCTAAAGCCATGGGCAGGTATAGCCCTGGATTTGCTTTTGGCACTGCAATTTTCATGGCTGCGGGTACTGCAATATATGAAGCACTAGCTGCTAATACCGCAAAAATGAATCGATTACCCACTTCAGTTGTAACATACTGACTTAAAACAGCAACCAAGCAGCCATTAAAAAGTGGAATTAAAATGGCGAACAAGATAGTAAACCAACCATTTTTAATAAAATCATTTAGTTTTTTTCCACTAACAATGCCCATATCCAACAAGAAAATCACTAAAAATCCTTTAAATAAATCGGTGGTAAATGGCTTTATTCCTTCTGCTTGATGGCTACTGGTAATCATTCCGATAATAAGACTACCTAAAATTAAAAGCACACTTCCGTTAGTTAGGGAATGTTTTGTAATACTTTTTAAATCAATTTTATTGTCTTTTTTGTAGAGCGAAATTAATATTACTCCAACCACAATTGCGGGTGCTTCCATAAAAGCCATTACGGCAACCATGTGCCCTTGAAAATTAATTTTTTGCGACTCCAAAAAAGCAATTGCAGTAACAAAAGTTACAGCACTTACTGACCCGTATGCAGCTGCAATTGCTCCTGAATTTTCGGTATTTAGCCTGATTTTTAAAATAAAAAAAGTATAGATTGGAATTGCGATTGCAATAAAAACGCCAAATAATATGCTCCAAATAATAGCAACAGAATAGTTGCTGTGCGAAAGCTCCTGTCCGCCCTTGAATCCGATAGAAAATAGTAAATAAAGCGAAATGAATTTTGATGTACTGGACGGTATTTCTAAATCGCTTTTAAGTTGAACTGCAATTATGCCTAGTAAAAAAAACAGTAATGCGGGGCTGGTTAAATTGTCTAATAGTAAATTTGTATTCATTTTATTTTTATAGATTGGGTTAAAAAATTAAGTGCTGCGTTATTATAGTAGTAAATGGGGTTACTTTTTTAGAATAGTAGTAACTATGTAAGCGCCTTTTTATAATTGGTATTAATTATGATAATATTATTTCAAAATTAGATAGATGAGTCAAATCGAAAACTCTTGTTTTTAGCGCTCACTCGCAACTTTAATAGTACAAAATGTTAAAATAATTCAAAATAATGATTCTTTTTAAAAATGAAAAGTTATTTTTGACAAATGAAGTTTATCTTACGTCTTCTTATTTTAACATTTATAATTAATCAAGCACTACCAACAATTGCTGTATTGATTGACAGCGACTTGTCTATTACTTTAAGTGAAGATATAGACGAAGATGATGTTTTAAATAATTTTAAGGATCTTAAAATAAATTTTAACACACCAGATATCTTTTACACAATGTTTTATTGTGAAAAAACGAAATCAAAAATTTTTTCCAAAAATAATGTAATTGCGGATTCTTTGCCTTGTAAAATTTTTTTAAGCCCTCCAGAGTTAGTTTAATTTTTTAAAATATACGTTCAATTACTATACTTCTTAAATAAGTAGGTTATAATTGAAGTATTAAAAATTAAATTTTAAAATTTTATATTCTTTTTATGTCAAAAAAAGTCACTCTTTTTGCAAATCTAAAATCTGATTTTGCAGCAGGTTTAGTAGTTTTTTTAGTTGCGCTTCCATTATGTTTAGGAATCGCTTTGGCCAGCGGTGCTCCATTATTTTCCGGCATTGTATCTGGCGTTATTGGCGGTATCATAGTTGGCTTTTTGAGTCAATCGCATTTAAGTGTTTCGGGTCCTGCGGCGGGCTTAACCGCAATTGTACTTACAGCAATTACAGATTTAGGTGCATTTGATTCATTTTTAGTAGCTGTTTTTATTGCGGGTTTAATTCAATTAGCATTAGGTTTTTTAAAGGCTGGAACCATTTCAAATTATTTTCCTACCAATGTAATTGAAGGCATGTTAGCGGGAATTGGAGTAATCATTATTCTAAAACAAATACCACATGCTTTTGGTTATGACCCTGATTTTGAGGGTGATTTAGATTTTTTTCAAAATGATGGTAATAACACTATTTCAGAATTATTTTCTGTTTTTAATCATATTCAAATTGGATCTGTTGTTATAACTATAGTTTCGCTTGCAATTCTAATTCTTTGGACTAAGATTAATTTTTTAAAAAAAGTCAAAGCAATTCCGGCGGCTCTTGTTGCTGTAATTGTGAGTATTTTACTAAACGAATTTTTTGTTCAAATTAATAGTGATTTTGCTGTATTACAAGCGCATTTAGTTAGTTTACCCGTTCCTAAATCTATTTCTGAATTTACATCGAATTTAGTATTCCCAAATTTTGCAGTAGTATCTAATTTAAAAATCTGGACAATTGGTCTAACAATTGCAGTTGTTGCCTCAATCGAAACACTTTTATGTATTGAAGCGTCTGACCGAATGGATGTTCAAAAACGCTATACAAATACCAATATAGAATTAAAAGCCCAAGGAATAGGAAATATGATAAGTGCACTTTTGGGCGGTTTACCAATGACTTCGGTTGTGGTACGAACATCTGCAAACAATGCTGCTGGCGCAAAATCGAAAATGGCTACCATTATTCACGGAGTATTATTGTTGGTTAGTGTTTTACTTATCCCAACTATTTTAAATAAAATTCCGTTGGCTACATTAGCAGCAGTTTTATTATTGGTAGGATACAAATTAGCCAATCCGAAAACGATTAAACATTTTTACGAAAAAGGAAAATACCAATTTATACCTTTTATTGCCACCTTTGTCGCAGTAGTTTTTGCCGATTTGCTAAAAGGAGTTGCTCTAGGAATTATAATTAGTGTTATTTTTGTACTGAAAGGAAATTTGTCAAGGGCATATAAATTTAGAAAAGAGCAATTTGTTGACGGAGATATTATTCATATAGACTTGGCGCAAGAAGTTTCATTTTTAAACAAAGCAGCAATAAAAGAAACTTTAAATACAATTCCAGAAAATTCAAAAGTGATTATTAATGCACAAGAAACGGTTTATATTGCCCACGATGTGTTAGATTTAATAAAAGAATTTAAAGACAGTCGCGCAAAAGATGAAAATATCAAAGTTAAACTTAAAGGCTTTAAACCTGCGTATCACCTTGAAAATAGTTTAGAAATTGAAAACAAAGTGACTTTTGAACACGAATATGATTTCAAAAAAAGAAAAATGGTTAAAATTCAAAATAACGAAAACGATAACACAATCAAATAAATTAAAAAAAAATATGGATTTCTATAAAAAAATTCTTGATAATAATAAAATTTGGGTCGAAAATCAATTAAAAATTGACCCAGAATATTTCAAAGACCTTTCAAAAGGACAAACACCTCCTCTTTTATGGATAGGATGCTCGGATAGTAGAGTGCCAGCCAACGAAATTATTGGTGCGAAACCAGGCGAAGTCTTTGTGCACAGAAATATTGCTAATATGGTCATCCATAGCGATATGAACATGCTAAGTGTGCTTGATTATGCCATAAATGTACTAAAAGTTAAACACGTTCTTGTTTGCGGTCATTATGGTTGCGGTGGCGTAAAAGCGGCCATGGGAAATGATTCAATAGGCATAATCGACAATTGGATTCGTCATATTAAAGACATTTACAGACTCCACAGTACGTATCTAAATTCTATTTTAGATGAAAACGAACGGTTCAACAAATTTGTAGAACTGAATGTCAAAGAACAAGTATTTGATTTGGCTAAAACATCTATCGTACAATCAGCTTGGAAATCGGGTCAAGACGTAACGCTGCATGGTTGGGTTTACGGCCTAAATTCGGGCTTTGTTACCGATTTACAAGTAAATTTTAGTTCAAATAATGATTTAGATGCAGTCGATCAATTAAAATTTTAGAGAAATTAATCTTTATTAAATGGTTTAAGTTAAATATCAAAATCTGTTTCTTGTGCACGAAACAAACGATCGTTTATAGAATGACCCAATCCTGAATTGGGCATTTTTTCTGCAATGATACAATCTAAATTTTGGTTGTCTAGCTCGTGCATCATGGCGTACAAATTATGTGCTGCTTCCGATAAATCTCCGGTTTCAGAAAGTATTTTTTGAGTATAAGGATGCCATTTTTGATGTGATTTTAAAAGTAATAAACCGATTTTTTTATCATATCGTTGATTAATTTCATCTTGAATATTTTCAGAAACAACAAACTTTGTTTTTGGTGAATAATGCTTAGATAGCATACCAGGTGCATCGGGCGTGGCTTTAGCGGTGGTTTTTTCGGTTATAAATCCTATTTTAGATTCAATTGTTTCTTTTGAAATTGCTCCTACACGGTACAAAATAGGTTTGTTGTTTTCAAAGCCAATAATAGTAGATTCAATACCGTTGTGGCAATTTCCACCATCTAAGATATAAGAAACTTTATCGCCCAATTGCTCTTGAACATGTAGTGCTTTTGTGGGGCTAATGTACCCAAACGGATTGGCACTCGGAGCGGCAAGCGGAAAATCAAGTGCATGTAAAAGTTCTAAAATCAATGGATGCGATGGAACGCGAACGCCCACCGTATTTTTTGAAGCTGTTACAACACTAGGAATACACGATTTTTTTTCTAAAACTAGCGTTAGTGGTCCTGGCCAAAAAATAGTTGCCAATACAAGTGCCATTTCGGGAACATTTTGCGCAATGGTGTCTAAATATGCAATCGATTTTATATGAACAATCAATGGGTTAAAAAGTGGACGTCCTTTAATTTGAAATATTTTTTGTACCGCAATTTCATCAAATGCATTTGCTGCCAAACCGTAAACAGTTTCGGTCGGAATTGCAACAACTTCATTTTGTTCTAAAAATTCTTTAGCAATTTTAAGTTCTTTAGTCATAGCTATGGGTTTTAAAAATCACAATACATTCGATTTTTACTTTTCTTGGTATTTATCATAATACCTCAAAGATACATTTTTTGTGTTTAAATAATTGTATTTTGAACCTTGAGTAGCCAAGCTACTTATATCGCAAGACAAATTACACTACTATTTCGTGCTTTAAAAACACGTTTTTTATATTGTAATAAATCTATTTTATTTTGTTGCCCAAATTTTCGCAGTACGTGCTATTGTCTTTGTGTAAATTATAGTAACTTCTTGCTCTTTTTCATAAAGTGTTACAATAATTATTCGTATAGTAACAATGTTTATTTTAAAATTAGTGTACCAAAGTAATTAAAATATGACTTTCAACTTTAATTTTTAGATTATTATTATGTGCAAACGCAATGATTTCGATTACCTGTTCATTTGCCGTTTTTAACTCTTCTACACGTAATTTTGATTTTACAACATCGCCGTCAAAACGAATTTGATTACTAAAGGCATCTAACATGTGATAATTAATTTTGCTTGTAAGTACGCCAGTAAGTATTTTTTTAGCTTCATCTGGTTTAAAAGTACCGTCTATTAATTTTATATTTTTAGTATCCATATTTAAAAATTTAGTTCTATTTCGCTGGCGATGTGCACAACATTGTTTTGCAGCCCAATTTGTTGTCGAAGTACTGACATCATATTTTGCAGCCTTATAATTTTGGCTTCTTTACTTTTAATATCTTCTTCGTGATGCAAAGTAGATATTTTATCTTCTAAAAATTTTATTTTTACCCGAACTAATTGTGATAGCAGATCGATGGTTTCATTTGCTGTGAATTGACCATTTATGAGTTGAATTTTCATTTTAGTAGTATTTAATTTATTGACCCTGTCCTAAAGAAAATACAGCTTTACCATCAAAGTGATATAAGTTTTCAGTTTTGATTGTGTCTAAATTTTGTGTGTTAAATTGTAATAGTAGTTCTATTAATTCATGTTTGTCAAGTGTTTTATTGTTGTCACTTTTAAATCTGCAACGCCAATGGTCGGTACAAAACGTTTGAGAAAAGCCGTCGGGCCAAACCTTAATGCCTCGATTGGTAATCATGCTTAACTTTAAATTTTTTGTTTCAACTTTTTTTACTAGTTCAGCTAATTTTTTTGGGTCAGTATCATTCCAATGTAAAAAAACGTCATGCCCTACAAGTTCCTTTTTAGCTTGACGTTTTTTTATGTATTTTGGCAGTTGCAAGGCTTTGCTATTGTTGTAATCAACGGCTATTAATTGGCTAGGTTGCTGCCCTAGATTTTTAATAACAGCTTCGGCAAATTCTTTAGTACCTACTTTTTGAGTGCTTTTGTCATCTTCAAAAATATCATAGGTATGAACTCCATCTTCAAGCGTTTTTAGCCAAGCGTTTTGAACTTTTGTAGCAATGGTAGCTTGCCCTAAATGATTCAACATCATTACTGCGCCTTGCAATAATCCGGATGGATTTGCCATATTTTGCCCTGCACGTCGTGGTGCCGAGCCATGAATGGCTTCAAACATTGCACATTCTTCACCAATATTTGCTGATCCGGCCAATCCAACCGAGCCTGCAATTTGAGCCGCAATATCCGAAAGTACATCTCCGTACAAATTTAAAGTTACGATTACATCAAATATTTCGGGTGTATCAGCCATCTTAGCCGCACCAATGTCAATAATCCAATGTTCGTTTTCTATTTCAGGATATTCTATCGCAATTTCATCAAAAATTTTATGGAATAAGCCGTCGGATTGCTTCATGATGTTGTCTTTGGTGAAGCAAGTTACTTTTTTACGATTGTATTGTTTTGCATATTCAAAGGCGTAGCGCACAATTTTTTCACAACCTGGACGGCTAATGATTTTTAAACATTGTACAACTTCGTCTGTTTGTTGATGTTCGATACCTGCGTACAAATCTTCCTCGTTTTCACGAACAATCACAATATCCATTTTTGGATGTTTGGTTGCCACAAATGGATAAAAACTAACACATGGCCGAACGTTAGCGTATAGTCCTAAAAATTTTCTGGTTGTAACGTTCAAACTTTTATAACCACCTCCTTGGGGTGTAGTAATTGGGGCTTTAAGAAAAACTTTGTTTTTAATAATGGTATCCCAACTTTTTTGAGCAATTCCAGATGTGTTGCCTGAAAGATAAACTTTTTCGCCAACTTCAATTTCGTCATATTCTATTAAAGCTCCTGCAGCTTTTATAATACTTAAAGTTGCATCCATAATTTCTGGTCCAATTCCGTCGCCTTTGGCTATTGTTATTCGTTGCATTTGTGTAGAGGTTTAATTTTCATTGCAAAGTTAGAAAGGAATATTTATATATTTTTATTTATATTTGTTATGTTATTAATAAACTATTTTTATGAATTATACATTACATCAATTGCAACTTTTTTTAAAAATTGTAGAAAAAAAGAGCATCACCAAAGCCGCTGAAGAATTACATTTGACGCAACCGGCAGTGTCAATTCAGCTAAAAAACCTTCAAGATCAGTTTGACATTCCGCTAACAGAGGTTGTTGGGAGACAGCTTTATATAACCGAATTTGGTTTGGAAATTGCCGAAATTGCAAAAAGAATTACAGATGAGGTTGCGAAAATAGATTATAAAACCCACGCATTTAAGGGAATTTTATCAGGAAAATTGAAATTAGCGGTTGTATCAACTGGCAAATATGTAATGCCTTACTTTTTAGCCGGATTTGTAAAAAATTATTCTGAAGTTGCTCTAGAAATGGATGTCACCAATAAAAATAAAGTGATAGAAAGTTTAAAAAATAATGAAGTTGATTTCGCATTAGTTTCAGTGCTACCAATCGATATAAATATTGATAATGAACCACTTTTAGAAAATAAGTTATATTTAATGTGTAAAAATGATTTTGAGGATTCTAGTAAATTAAAAAAGAATCTTTTTTTTCAAGACATTCAATTATTGTATCGCGAGGAAGGCTCAGCAACCCGGTTTGTAATGGAAAAATATTTCGAAAAAAATTCGATTAAAACCAATATTAAAATGCAATTAACGTCGAATGAATCAGTAAAACAAGCAGTAATTGCAGGTCTAGGATATTCGATTTTGCCAATTATAGGTTGTCGAAATGAAATAAAAAATAAGGAATTAAAAATCATAAATGTGGAGGGTTTTCCTATAAAATCGGAATGGAATTTAATTTATCTAAAAAGCAAAAGCTTTTCTCCTGTTGCTCAAAAATTTCTAGATTATATTAAAACAGAAAAAGAAGCAATTTGCAAAACGCACTTTGCATGGGTTTAAAAATGCATTATAACGTTAAAATTATAGTTAAAATTTCAAAAGTAAAAGTAAAGCTATTAATATTGAATATGTTTGCATTAATTACAAAGCAGTTAAAAATTAAATTGTATTGGTCATTTATTCGCACTATTGTGTGCTGCTTTTTGATATTTTAATGATCTCTTAAAAATGATTTTTAGTCTTATATTTACCATTTAATATTATTTTTAAAAAATTACAAAATATAATTATAAAACGTTACTTTCAATTCTTATCCGTATTTTATGAAAAACATGCTTGCAAATATAAAAATCTCTATAAACGAAAAATTATATGTTAAGGATCCTGAAACTTCTGAACTGGGAAAAAAAATCATTCAAAACAGCATTTTGTTAATTGATGAAATTGGCTTTGACAAATTTACTTTTAAAAAATTAGGAGTTAAAATTGGGTCAAATGAAAGTTCCATTTACAGGTATTTTGATAGTAAACATAAATTATTACTATATTTATCGTCGTGGTATTGGACTTGGATAGAATGTAAGCTAGTTTTTTCAACATCAAACATTATAAACCCAATGGAAAAATTAAAAAAAGCCATTGAAATTGTAACCGAAAGAATTGAAGATGATGCACAAACAAAGCACATTAATGAAGCAATTTTAAACCGAATTATAATTCTTGAGTTCACCAAAACTTTTTTAACAAAAGAGGTCGATGCCGAGAATAAGGAGGGGCTTTTTTTGGTTTATAAAACCATCATTAATCGATTAATTGTCATGATACAGGAAGTAAATCCTGAATTTAAATTTGCTAAAAGTTTAGCATCATCAATTGTGGAAGGTGCTTTACATCAACATTTTTTGAGTAAACATTTGAAAACTATTACAAATTGTAACGAACACAATTCGCCATTCGATTTTTATCTCAACATAATAACAGCCGTTTTACACTAGTGCTAAAAGACAAATTTTAATTTTAAAAAAATGACAAAAACGCCCTTGCAACGCCTTTATGATTTATTAAAAATTGATAAAAAAGACATTTCTCAAATTTTGTTTTATGCCATATTTTCGGGTTTGGTTAGTTTATCAATGCCGCTCGGAATTCAGGCCATCATTAATTTTATTCAGTCAGGTCGAATTAGTGCTTCATGGGTTGTATTAGTAGTTTTGGTTGTAATTGGAGTAGCTTTAGTTGGTATACTGTCGTTAATGCAACTGCGCATTACCGAAAATTTACAGCAAAAAATATTTGTACGGTCGTCGTTTGAATTTAGTTATCGCTTGCCAAAAATAAAATTTGAAGTATACAACAACCAATATCCGCCTGAACTTGCAAACCGTTTTTTTGATACCTTAACGATTCAAAAAGGAGCTTCCAAATTGCTGTTGGACTTTTCAACTGCATTATTGCAAATTATTTTCGGACTTATATTGCTGTCATTGTACCATCCCTTTTTTATTGTTTTTGGTATTTTACTTTTTCTTTTATTATTTTCGATTTTTCGATTTTCGTATGCTTCGGGTTTAGATACCAGTATGAAAGAATCGAAATATAAATACAAAGTGGTAAGTTGGTTGCAAGAAATTGCTCGAAACAATTTTAGTTTCCGTAAAAATGAAAATTTCGACTTTGCACTTCAAAAAAATGATCATTTGGTTTCAGAATACTTATTATACCGCGAAAAACATTTCGGAATTATAAAACGGCAGTTTTCACAACTAATTGTATTTAAGATTATTATAACTGCAAGTTTACTCATTATAGGCGGTTTTTTGGTTATTCAGCAGCAAATGAATATTGGTCAGTTTGTAGCTGCCGAAATTATTATATTATTAGTAATTAATTCTGTAGAAAAAATAATAATAGGTTTAGAAACTTTTTACGACGTGTTAACTGCCGTCGAAAAAATCGGACAAGTAACCGATTTAGATACAGAATTATTGAATGATTATCAAATCAAGTCGTGCTACACCAACTTGATTTTAGAAACCGAAAATGTAAATTTCAAATTTCCTGATGCCAACGACTATGCATTGGAAAATATTAATTTGAAAATTAGTTCAAACGAAAAAATATATCTTGAAGGCAATAATGGTTCAGGTAAAACTACGTTAACACGGTTACTTTCTGGTTTATTGCAGCCTTCGTCAGGTTCTTTTTTTATCAATGATGATACGTTTCAAAAAATAGATTTATCGATGTACCGCTCTCAAATTGGAACGATAACCCAAGGCGAAACAACTTTTGAAGGGACTATTTTAGAAAATATTACGTTCAAAAATCCGCATGTTTCAAATGAAGACCTAAAGTGGGCTATTGAAAAAGTACATTTAGGAAGTTTTATAAAGTCATTGCCCGAGGGTATTCAAACGATTATTTTTCCCGAAGGAAAGCATTTATCGTCATCAAATGTGCAGAAAATTCTTGTTGCCAGAAGTATCATCAACAAGCCAAAAATTTTATTTTACGAAGATCCGTTAGATAAAATGGATACTGATATAGCTAATCAAATTATCGATTTTATTACATCAGATACTAATAAATGGACAGTAGTTGTTTCATCTAAAAATGATTATTGGAAACAAAAATGCAATAGAAAAATTGTGATGAATAATGGAAAAATAAGTAGCGACACTAAAAACCAATACTAATGCTTAATATATCTGAAAATAAAGTTGCTATAAAAGTGCTTCAAAAATACAAAACGGTTAGTGATTTAGATATTCGACCACATTACAAATATTTAAACCGAATTATTGGCATTGTATTTATACTTGTAGTGATTTTATTGTTTCTTCCATGGACGCAAAACATCTCAGGCTCAGGCGCGGTTACTACGCTTAAACCAAATCAACGGCCACAAAATGTACAAACAGTAATTGCAGGACGAATTGAAAAATGGTATATTCAAGAAGGCGATTATGTTAAAAAGGGGGACACAATTGTTTATATTTCTGAAATAAAAGAAGATTATTTAGATCCAAATTTGGCGCAAAATACAAAATATCAGGTTGAGGCAAAAAAAGCCGCTGCTGTTGCGTATGGCGAAAAAGTTGGTTCAGTAACCAATCAAATTCAAGCTATTGACAGCGAAAAAGAGTTAAAATTAGAACAAGCTCAAAACAAAATTAGGCAATCGGTTTTAAAAATTAGAACCGACAGCATGGATTTAGTTGCAGTGAAAACGCAACTGAAAATTGCTATAACTCAATTCAATCGCTCAATGCAACTCCATAAAGAAGGACTAAAGCCGTTGACTGATGTAGAAGAAAAACGATTAAAACTACAAGATGTAGAAGCCAAAATTATTGCGCAAGAAAATAAACTGTTAACTACAAAAAACGAATTTATCAATACAAAAGTTGAAATTAATCGAATAGCAGCCGAATATTCTGAGAAAAAAGCCAAAGCACAAAGTGATCAATTTACGGCGCAAAGCAACCAATTTGATACCAAAGCACAAGTTAGTAAGCTTGAAAATCAGTATGTTAATTATAGCATTCGCAACGGGTTATATTACGTTAAAGCACCTCAAAATGGATATGTGAATCGCGCTTTACAATCTGGAATTGGCGAAACTATTAAAGAGGGCACTTCAATAGTTAGCATTATGCCCGCTTCTTACGATATTGCAGTTGAAACGTTTGTAAACCCAATTGATTTGCCTTTAATTACCAAAGGAGAAAAAGTGCGCGTATGGTTTGACGGTTGGCCAACAATTGTATTTTCGGGCTGGCCCGATATGAGTTACGGAACTTTTGGTGGTCGGGTGGTTGCCATTGAAAATTTTATTTCAGCAAACGGAAAATTCAGAGTTTTAATAGCACCTGATCCAAACGAAAAAAAATGGCCTAAACAGCTTAGTATCGGTTCAGGAGCACAAACGATTGCCTTATTAAAAAATGTGCCGGTTTGGTTTGAAATTTGGCGCACTCTGAACGGATTTCCGCCTGATTATTATAAAAAATCTGAAATAAAAGAAGGTAAAAAGTAATTGTATTGCAACTTCAGTTAATTAGGAACTAGTTGTATTTGGTGCTAAAACTGAATCGAAAAAACGTTGTGCTATCTTTTTAAATAAAGGAGCGAAAGTGTTGTTTTGTGATGAATTGACCCTTATCGAATGCAAATGCATAAAAAAGAATAAAACGCATAATTATGAATAAAATAGTAAACGCTAAATTAAAAGTTGTTCTGACCGCTATGCTTTTTTCTAATTTTAATTGGGTATCCGAGAGAAAGATGTTAGTTGTATTTTTTTGGTTATTACCTTTTTTAATAGCTGCACAACCTAAGTTAGTTGCAGAGTTTACGTATGTCGAATTTTTGGGATATGTAAAAAAATACCATCCGTTGGTAAAAAAAGCCAATCTTGAAATTAGCCAAGCACAAGCCGCATTAATGCAAGCGCGTGGTGGGTTTGATCCAAAAATAGAAGTTGATTTTACCAAAAAACAATTTGCGGGTAAAGACTATTTTTCTATTCTTAATTCCAGTTTTAAAACTCCAACATGGTACGGTATTGAAGTAAAAGCTGGCTTTGAAAATGACAACGGAATTTATTTAAATCCCGAGAATACATTGCCAAATCAAGGCTTAGCATCATTCGGAATTAC
>JAYVGC010000160.1:0-15646 GCA_043772535.1 Flavobacterium sp.
GTTTACAAGCTTAATAGAAGGTATTTTGAAGAAAAATTATTCGATAGACTAGTAATAGCAAGCATTACGGGGTTATGACTAAAAGCGGATAATCAATAATTTATATCTATAATTGTATTTTTTGTTCAAAAACAAATGTAGTGTATTAACTCGTTTTTTTAAAATAAAAAGGCCTCACAATTTCTTGCAAGGCTGTTTTATTAAAAATATTTTTTTGAATTACTTCACCGCATCAATCTTAGCTTGCACTTCGGCTTCGTTTCCTTCAAAAACTTCTGAGGTTGAGGTTCCATTTACAACAGTTGTTACAGAGGCTTTTACTACACCATTACTATTCGATTTTTCGATGATTACTTTTTTAGTTTCGGTTTTTGCAGTTTTCTCTGCAGGCCCATTATATTTTCCGTTTTCATCAAACATCATCATACAAATTGCTTTTTCTTCTGCTGTGCAACCTTTTTCGTCGCACATTGCAGCACATTCGTCTTTTGTCATGGTAGCAATTTTGCTCATATCGCATTTAGTATTCATAACTGCAATATTTTTCATGGCTGGACAACAATCCATACCGGCAGTTTCTGAATTTGAACCTGCACCCAAAATCGGAGCAATTACTAATCCAATTAAGCAAGTCAATTTTATCAAAATATTCATTGATGGTCCTGAAGTATCTTTAAACGGATCTCCAACGGTATCACCAGTAACTGCTGCTTTGTGTGCATCAGAACCTTTATAAGTCATTTCGCCATTAATCAAAACTCCGGCTTCAAACGATTTTTTTGCATTGTCCCAAGCACCACCAGCATTGTTTTGAAATACTGCCCAAAGCACTCCAGATACTGTTACACCAGCCATATAACCACCTAACATTTCGGCAACTAACGAATTAGCGTTGGCATCATTCAAGTATACTAATTTACCCAAGAGCACAATCAAAATCGGAAAACCGATCGTCATAATTCCAGGTAACATCATTTCGCGTAAAGCGGCTTTTGTAGAAATATCAACACATTTAGCATATTCTGGTTTGCCAGTTCCTTCCATAATCCCTGGAATTTCTTTAAACTGTCTGCGTACTTCATATACCATATCCATGGCTGCTTTTCCTACCGAGTTCATCGCTAATGCCGAAAAAACTACGGGTATCATACCACCAATAAATAACATTGCTAATACAGGTGCTTTAAAAATATTTATTCCTTCAATGCCTGTAAACGTTACATAAGCTGCAAATAAAGCTAATGATGTTAAGGCTGCCGAAGCAATTGCAAATCCTTTACCTGTTGCCGCAGTAGTGTTACCTACTGAATCTAAAATATCGGTTCTTGTACGTACTTCTTTTGGTAATTCGCTCATTTCAGCAATTCCGCCTGCGTTGTCAGAAATAGGACCAAAAGCATCAATAGCCAACTGCATTGCAGTAGTTGCCATCATTGCCGATGCTGCTAAGGCTACACCATAAAATCCTGCTAAAGCATAAGTAGACCAAATGGCAGCAGCAAATAAAATTACCGTTGGAAAAGTCGAAATCATTCCGGTAGCCAAACCAGCAATTACATTGGTTCCTGCGCCCGTTGACGATTTTTGAACAATTGCCAAAACCGGTTTTGTACCTAATCCTGTATAATATTCGGTTACCGATGATATTGCGCCACCAACAAATAAACCAATCAACGAGGCATAAAATACGCGCATCGCCGAAATTTCTTTTAATCCTTCGCCAAAAAAGTTCATTTTCATAGTTTCTGGCAACATGTATTTTACCAATACAAAACACGCCACTGCGGTTAATGCAATTGACAACCAGTTACCCACATTTAATGCACTTTGAACTTGTTTTTCTTTTGCATCGTTACTCGAAATTTTAACAACCATTGTCCCAATAATCGAAAATAAAATTCCGAAACCTGCAATTGACATTGGTAATAAAATTGGACCAATTCCGCCAAAAGCGTCATTAATCACACCGCCCATATCTTTAATAACGTAGTTTCCTAAAACCATAGCAGCCAAAACCGTTGCTACATAAGACCCGAATAAATCGGCACCCATTCCGGCTACGTCACCCACATTATCTCCTACGTTATCAGCAATAGTAGCTGGGTTACGAGGGTCATCTTCTGGAATTCCGGCTTCAACTTTACCTACTAAATCAGCTCCAACATCGGCAGCTTTTGTGTATATTCCTCCACCAACTCTTGCAAATAAAGCTATTGATTCGGCACCAAGTGAAAATCCTGCTAAAGTTTCCAATACCTTAGTCATGTCTTCAGTCGATGTCCATGCGCCATTCATAAAATAATTATAAAATACAATAAAAAATCCTGTCAAGCCAAGAACTGCTAATCCTGCTACGCCAAGACCCATAACCGTACCACCACCAAAAGAAACTTTTAACGCTTGTGGCAAACTTGTACGAGCAGCTTGTGTGGTACGCACATTAGTTTTTGTAGCAATTTTCATTCCTATATTACCTGCGTAAGCCGAGAAAAAGGCGCCAAAAATAAAGGCTACAACTATAAGTATATTTGTTGTGTGAAAAATGAACGACATTGCTGCTAAAACGATACTTGCTCCAATAACGAAGAAAGTCAACAAACGGTATTCTGCTTTCAAGAAAGCTAAGGCACCTTCATAAATGTAATCAGAAATTTCTTTCATTTTACCATCTCCAGCGTCTTGTTTTAAAACCCATGCTCTCTTATATAACATAAAAGCTAGTCCTAAAAATGCCATTACAATTGGCACATAAATCATAAATGATTCCATAAATTCAATTTTAGTTATTGTTTAATCGGGTGCAAAAATAAGAAAAATTTAAGAACTTTTGCAAATTCTTTAGCTTCATTAAATAATTTCAAATATAAATGATGCTTAGGGCATTACCCGTCGCATTTTTTTGTAATTGTCTCGTTCCTCACAATTACAAAAAAATGCCACGCGTCGCGCTGTACGCTGTATCTTTTTTTGCCACGTGTCTTCCTGTAAAGGGCAAAAAAAGGATGCCGCTTCCATCGCTAATGCATAACGAGCATTGCAATACATGCAAAAAAACTTTAAATAAAAAACAGATGATAAAAAATATTTTTTATATTTGAAATCATAAACTACTATAAATCAATTATAAAAAACCAATTTACCAATGAAAAATTTTTTTACTGCAACTGCAAATCCACTTCATAAAGATTTAGGATTATTATTATTACGTTTATTAATAGGGGTTTTAATGGCATTAATTGGCTACGAAAAATTAATTCATTTTACAGAAATGGCCGCTTCTGATTTTTGGGCAAAAAACGTTAATTTTTTAGGAATGACAGGTGCTGTGCCGCTGGCATTAACAGTATTTGCTGAATTTTTTTGCAGCTTGTTTTTAATTTTCGGTTTTTTAACTCGTTTTAGCTGTTTGGTATTGTTATTTTGTATGGGTTATATTTTTACAGTAGTGTTTCCGAGTCTGCCCATTACAGCTGGTGAACACGGTTTTGAGTTCAATACCGCCTTTACCTACTTTGTTATTTACGCCGTAATTCTATTCATAGGTCCAGGTAAGTATAGTATAGATTATAAGGTTTTTACTAAAATGTAATACATCTTCTATCATTCAAATTGGTATTAATTTGAGTATTCATGCAATAAAAAAAGCCAAAATTTTATTTTGGCTTTTTTTGTGAATATTGTAATTGTTTATTTAATTATTCCACAATAATCTTTTTCCAAGATTTGTCGGTCTCGTTTTGAAGTTCTAACAAATAAATCCCTGTTGCAATCCCTTTCAAGTTAACTTCTACATCCATCGAATTATCTTTTACCTCAATAGTTTTAATGAAATTTCCTGTTTGCCCATACACATTTACTTTGGTCAACGTCGTTTTGGTTTGGATTCTAAACGTTCCGTTTGATGGATTTGGATAAATAGAAGTTGCTTTTAGAGAAAAATCTTCGACGCCGAGAGCAGATCGAGTTAATGTTTGTGCACTATGAGGGTTACTACTGTGATAACCAAAATTTACAGTTGATCCTTCTGCAAAAATAATTGGAATTGAAGAATTATCATTCAAAAAAGTATAATCACCAGTCGAAACTAATGCTCTAGTTGCAACAACAGTTCTTGTTGTTCCTGTAATATTATCTGAAACAATGCTCCAACTTTGATCAATAGCGCTATCGGCAGTAGGAGTATTATGACCAGCATTAAGAGTTGGATTAGTAGGAGCATAATCCCTGTTTGCAGTAGCATTCCATATAAAAAAATCTGATACAGAAGCCATTGAACCTCCACCAAAACCTACTCCTAACCATGCGGTACTTGAACCTGTTAAAGTCATTGTTACAGTTGTTGCATTTGTATCAATTTTTAAAGTTCTTGTTGAACCTGCCAAACTGACTGTCTCTGTAGTAAATTGCGCAGAAATCGATGCGCTAACAATCAATAATAATAAAGTAATTTTTTTCATTTTAATTTGATTTTAATAGATTAATAATTTTTTCATTTCCAGAAAAAGTAGCATATTCAAAAGCAGTTTTTCCTTGTTTGTCTTGGTGAGATTGGTCTGCTTTGTTTTTTAGAAGTACTTCTATAATGTCTATATTTTGAAATTGAACGCTATATATCAAAGAAGTAACGCCGTTAGCATCTGCTAAATTTACATTGGCTTTTTTTTCAATTAAAAATTTTGCCATTTCGTTGTTGCCTTTTACTATGGCAGCCATGAGCGGGGTTCCCATGTCGCTATTGCCGTTGATGTCACTTCCGTTTTCGATCAAAAATTTTGCAACCTCATTATTTCCTCTGTAACAAGCCAAAATCAATGCGCTAAAACCGTCTTTGTTATGTTCATTGACTGCTTTTGGATGTAATTTGACCAATTCTTGTGCTTGTATCAAAGTTCCTTTTCTGGCAATTTCGTATAAATCAGTAGCAGTTTGCGAGTACGTACTTGCTGTACATAGAACTAGTATAATAAACAAATGTAGTACCTTCATTGTAACTATTTAAGTATTAAAGTAAAACTAGATGTTTTTAACGAACTAACGTTCTAAACAGCTGTTAATTTTTTTGTTGAATCTCTTTGACGTAACTCTGTTTTGACAATTTCGGTGGTATAATCGCTCGAATCTATTTTATTTTCTAACTTTTCAATTAGTAAGCGGGCAGCAACTTCGCCAATTTCTGGTCCGTGCTGGCTTACTGTGCTTAAACTTGGCATCATTCGTCGCGACCAAACACCGTCTGCAAAGCCAATTATTGACAATTCTTCTGGAATTTTAAATCCTTTTGTGATTCCTATTTTTAGTGCTGACATTGCTGAATGTTCATCGAGAGCAAAAATAGCATCAAAGGTATTTTTTTCAAAAAATGAACTACTATTTGTGTCAAAGTCTTCTTCGCTGTTCGTTAATAAAACTAAGTTGGGGTCAATAGAAATGGAATTTTTTTGCAATGCTTCATAAAATCCTTTAGCTCGCAACTGCCCCACATTTAAATTATTTATCGACGACAGTAGTGCTATTTTTTTACAACCTGTTTTTATTAAATGTTCGGTTGCATTTATGGCAGAGTTGGTATCGTCAACAATAACTTTATCGCATTTAAGTTCATCTACGGTACGATCAAAAAGTACAATTGGTGTTCCTTCGTTTAATATTGATTTAAAATGACCGAATTGTTTTAAAGTTTGCGCTTCTTCAGAAATCGACATGATAAAACCATCAATGGTACCGTTGCTTAACATTTCGAGGGCTTTAATTTCTTTAGCTAATGATTCGTTTGAAATGCAAGTTATTAAATTATATCCTTTTTCGTCGGCAACTTTTTCGATGCCAGTAAATACTTTTGCAAAAAATGAATTAAGAATATTTGGCAAAATAACTCCAATTGTTTTTGTAGACCTATTTTTTAAATTTAATCCGATAATATTTGGTTTATAATTTTTGAGTTTTGCGTATTCTTGAACTCTAAGTTTTGTGGGTTCACTTATTTCACAACTATTATTTAAGGCTTTCGAAACCGTCGAAATAGAAACATTTAGTTCTTTTGCAATTTGTTTTAATGTAGCTTTCGATTTCATTTATTTAAATTGTTTTTGCTTGCCTGCATTTTTTACACATTCTGATGCATCTGATACAAATTATTTGTAAAAATAATAAATTTTATTAAGTAAAGTACGTATTTGTTAAAAGTATTAGCAAAACGTGCCGTATAAATTTGAATAAAAAAAATCTTACTGTTTAGTAAGATTTTTTTAATAGTGGTTAGTTAGGTTGGATTATGCTGTTGGACCCGCTTTTAAAAGATACTCGCCTTGTGTTGTGTCCGTATATTGTATAAAATTTGAAATAAATAATTGTGCTAAATTCGTTGCTTTAGTAGTCCATTCTTCGCTATCTTGGTACGATGTTCTCGGATCTAATATCGCGCTATCAACATCATGTAAAGTAGTTGGTATTTCTAAATTGAAAATCGGAATCATATGCGTTTCAGATTTTTCTATCGAGCCATCCAAAATGGCATCAATTATTGCACGCGTAGCTTTGATTGAAATTCGTTTTCCTGTTCCATTCCAACCCGTATTCACCATATATGCTTGTGTTTTGTGTTTTTCCATCTTTTTTACAAGCTCTTCACCGTACTGGGTAGGGTGCAAACTTAAAAATGCTTTGCCAAAACAAGCTGAAAACGTAGGCGTTGGTTCGGTAACACCTCGCTCTGTTCCGGCTAATTTGGCTGTAAACCCCGATAGAAAGTAGTATTTAGTTTGTTCTGCCGATAATTTTGAAACGGGAGGAAGCACTCCAAATGCATCTGCGGTTAAAAAGATAACTTTAGTAGCATGACCAGCTTTTGAAATTGGTTTTACAATATTATGTATATGATTAATAGGATATGAAACTCTAGTATTTTGCGTTACTGAACCATCAGTAAAATCAATTTTGCCTTGTGCATTAACAGTAACGTTTTCCAGAAGAGCGTCTTTGGTTATTGCACCAAAAATATCAGGTTCGTTTTCTTGACTTAAATCGATAGTTTTAGCATAACAGCCGCCTTCAAAATTAAAAACACCTTCATTGTCCCATCCGTGCTCGTCATCTCCAATTAATTCCCGTTTTGAATCGGTCGATAAGGTTGTTTTTCCGGTACCTGATAATCCAAAAAATACTGCAACGTCGCCATCTTTTCCTTTATTTGCTGAACAATGCATCGAGGCAATACCTTGTAATGGTAGGTAATAATTCATCATAGAAAATAAGCCTTTTTTCATTTCGCCGCCGTACCATGTGCCACCAATAAGTTGCATTTTTTCGGTTAAATTAAAAGCAACATATACTTCAGAATTTAAACCGTGTGCTTTGTAATCGGCAAATTCTGTTTTTGATGCATTCATTACCACAAAATCAGGTTCGCCATACGTATCAAGTTCAGCATTACTAGGACGAATGAACATATTTTTTACAAAATGCGCTTGCCAAGCCACTTCGGTTATAAACCGAACTTTTAATCTTGTGTTTTGATTTGCGCCACAATAAGCATCTATCACAAATAAACGTTTTCCTGATAATTGACTTACCGTTGTTTCTTTTAATGCATTCCAAGTATTTTGCGAAATGGGTTTGTTATCGTTTATCGCTTTTTCAGAAGTCCACCAAATAGTGTTTTCGGTTATGGCATCTTTAACAATATATTTATCTTTAGGAGATCGACCTGTAAACTCACCTGTCATTACATTTATTGCCCCAAGTTCGGTTAATTGCCCTTTTTCAAATCCTTTTAAATTTGGGTTTTGCTCTTCTTCAAATAAAAAGTCAAAACTAGGATTATAAATAACTTGCGATGCATTTATGATTCCGTATTTCTCTAACGCAATCGATTTCGTACTTTGAGCGTAATTCTCCATTGAAATAAATTTTATGATGCAAAAATATTTGTCAAAAGTAATTGTTTTATTTTAATATCTACGATATATAGAAATTTTATGACTTGTTTTTTATCGATTTTATTAATAATAGTGCCCATCCTGCTATCATAAATAGACCACCAATTGGGGTTATAATTCCAATTGGCTTGCAGTGTAATAGGGTTAAATCTTTGGTAGCCAGCACGTAAATTGATCCCGAAAACAAAAAAACTCCTGTAACAATCATTGCGTAAATTATTTTTTTTGAACCATCTGAAAGTGTTGTGTTTGATCCTAAAAAAAGTAAAAATAAAGCATGATACATTTGGTATTTTACTCCTGTTTCAAAAGTTGAAAGTTGGTCAACTGATAATTTTTGTTTTAAGGCATGTGCTGCAAATGCTCCGAAAATAATTGACAGTAGTCCCAAAAACGTTGCAGTGCTATTTATTTTTTTTGTAAGCGATGTCATGTATTATTTTTTTCTAAAATTAATGGTTTTAAATGGAAATATAAAAATTTTATAGTTTATTTTTGATTTTAACATGTAATAAAATTTATATTTGCATAGTCAAAATTATTCTATTGCCTATGTTTTAATTGGAGGTAATCCTTTTAATTTTTTTACACAAAAACGTAAACAAATCCCAACATAATTATTTAAACAAATGAAAAAAACAACTTTTATACTTTTTTTGCTAAGTCTTTTTTGTTCCGTACCAGTACAATCTCAAATTAAATCTGGCGAAAAATTCATCTATACTGGGTCTTATAACATGAGCGGATTAATGACTCAATTAGCTCAAATTACGTTATCAACAAATACTATCAGCACCTCAAAAAATACTTATTTGCATTTGTATTGCGAACTGGCTACTTATAGCAAATGGGATACGTTTTTTAAGATACGCGATTTATATGAATCGTATGTTAATCCGGTTACGTTGATGCCAAGTTTATACAAACGCAGTATTGATGAAGGCGGGTGGACCAAAAAAGAAAAATATGTTATAAAAGGTACCTCGGTAGCCAGTACTTCACAAAAAAGGAATAAATCCGAAACCAAAAATAATTTTGTTATTGGAGCAACAACTCAAGATGTAGTATCACTGCTTTATAAAGTTAGAATAGTAGATTATAGTAAAATGAGCATCGGACAAACAAAGCCGTTTACTATTGTTTTTGACGAAAAGCAAATACCTGTTCAAGTTAAATTTATGGGAATCGAAACGGTAAATGCAGCAAATTTAGGTTCAAAAAGTTGCTATAAAATTTCTATTGAAGCGAAAACAAAGGTTCTTAAAGGTAAAGATAAAAATGTAATTTGGCTTACAGCCGATCAAAATAAAGTTCCAGCATTAATGAAATTTAGCATTCCGGTTGGAACAGGTCAATTAACTTTAACGTCAGCCTCTGGCATTTAAAAAATTATTTAATGAGAAGATTATTTTTAATTTTAACTGTTGTTTTTACAATAGTAGGAGTTGCTTTTACTTTTTTACCACTCGGTACCATAGCCTTAGCACCGCTTTTTGTAGCTATTATTTTTGGTGTTTTAACCTATTTTAAATCTAACAGTATACAGCGAAAAACAGTAAATATCATATTAATTATTGCTTTTGCAGCCATAATTTGTGCGGTTTTAAAGCAATTTTTAGCCAAAGACGAAATTACAATTGATACTGATTTTGAAAAAACGAAAATTGAATCCCAAAAAGAAGCAAAGAAAACCCTTGAAGAGGATTTAGAATAAACAAATGATAACGAACTTTGTAAATGTGCTCATGTAAAACGAGGCACTTTTTTGTTTTTATTAATTTCGATTTAAAATTTCATTTAAAATTATTACATTTATTTACCATTTCAAAATTATGAGAAACATTCTGATTATTGGTGCTGGTCGCTCAGCATCATCCCTTATTCAATATTTGTTACACAAATCTAGCACACAAAATTTGCATCTTACAATAGCCGATTTATCAATAGAATTGGCAGCACGCAAAACTAAAAATCACCCCAACGCAACTGCAATTGCACTAGATATTTTTAATGAGCAACAGCGCAAAGAAGCAATTAAAAATGCGACAATTGTAATTTCGATGCTGCCAGCGCACTTGCATATTGAGGTAGCAAAGGAATGTATTTTATTTAAAAAAAATATGGTAACGGCTTCATATGTTTCTGACGCAATGCAAAGTTTAGACGGTGCAGTTAAGGCAAATAATTTGATTTTTATGAACGAAATCGGGCTCGATCCGGGTATTGACCACATGAGTGCGATGAAAATAATAGATGAAATAAAAGAAAAAGGAGGCAAGATGATACTTTTTGAATCTTTTTGCGGCGGTTTAGTTGCCCCTGAATCCGACACTAATTTATGGAATTATAAATTTACTTGGGCGCCCCGAAATGTTGTTTTAGCAGGGCAAGGCGGCGCCGCAAAGTTTATACAAGAAGGTAAATACAAATATATTCCATATCATAAATTATTTAGAAGAACTGAGTTTTTAGAGGTAGAGGGTTTTGGTCGTTTTGAAGGATATGCTAATCGCGACTCGCTCAAATATATTGATGCGTACGGATTAAAAGACGCCTTAACAATGTATCGAGGAACTATACGAAGAGTTGGTTTTAGCAAAGCTTGGAATATGTTTGTACAATTGGGCATGACTGACGATACGTACACTATTGATGATTCAGAAACGATCAGTTACCGCGAGTTTGTTAATTTATTTTTGCCCTATCATCCTACCGATTCGGTAGAAATCAAAACGCGCTTGGCACTCGGAATTGAGCAAGATGATATTATGTGGGACAAATTATTAGAATTAGATCTTTTTAATGCCAAAAAATATGTAGGGCTTAAAAATGCTTCGCCAGCCCAAATTTTAGAACGAATTTTAAACGACAGTTGGACGTTGCAGTCAAACGATAAAGACATGATTGTGATGTATCATAAATTTGGTTATGAACTTGACGGAAAGCAATTTCAAATTGACTCTAAAATGGTTTGCCTTGGTGACGATCAAACTTATACGGCAATGGCAAAAACAGTGGGGTTACCTGTTGCAATGGCTGCTCTTCAAATTTTAAACGGAAATATTAGCGTAACAGGAGTTCAAATTCCTACGCACAAGCAAGTATATCAGCCTATTTTGCGCGAATTAGAGGAGTACGGGGTAATTTTTAAAGAAACGAATCAGCCTTATGTTGGGTATAATCCGGATCGGTTGTTGGTAAATTAAATCTTTTTTTCTTTTAATTTTTTATCGTCATTCCATGTAATATAACCAAATATTGCGTTTACAAAATAAAAACTGTATTTCGCAATATTTGCAATATTCATAAGCAGTATGTTTTGAATAAGTTTAAAAACGTTGTACAGTTGCCACATGAACCAATTATCGGGATACATTCTAGCGGTATTAAATGTTCCTCCAAAAGTGAGTCCAGCCGGAATTGCAACTGCAAAAAACAGTTTCCAATCTATGGGTTTTTGCGATAAATAGGTAAAAGCGATGTAGTTTAATAACAAAGAAAAAGCGAATCCTAAAATAATATTGCGATAAAAAATAAAATCAATATCTCGTAAAAGCTTACTTTTTTGCCAACTTTTAAAAACTAATATATTACCAAAAAATGAAACTGGATACGTAATAATTGCGCCAATGTTACCGAGCAAATAATCTATCGAACCGCTAAGAAATGTATTGCAGGTGGTAATTAAATTTCCGAAATTATTTTTTTTCGTAACTAGTCTGTTTCCAATCATTGACAATCCGGTATTTAAAATTGATACAAATCCTAAATAAAAAACATAAGTTGTATTGTTAAATGAAAACTGATATTCAGTTTTGTGATAATCTAGTGATATCGAGGCTGTTAAAACAATTACTAATCCAATTATATCTAGGTACTTACTGTTGGTTATTGCTTTTATTTTGTTAATTAGTGTACTACTTTTCAATTCGTATTTTTTTAAAGTTTGTTGTATGTTTTGCACTTTGTTACTTTTCAAAATTATAAATTTTCAAAATCAACATAATGGCTCCGATAATGATCAGGCATTCAAAATTAATGCGCCTCTAACCAATTGTCACCAACTCCCATTTCAATATCTAAGGGCACATCCAATATAAAGGCATTTTCCATTTCATATTTAATCATAGGTTGAATTTTTTCTAATTCTGATTTATGAACATCAAATACTAGCTCGTCATGTACTTGTAGCAACATTTTCGATTTCCAATTTTCTGTGGTTAATTTCTTGTGGATATTGATCATTGCAATTTTTATAATATCTGCTGCAGAACCTTGTATTGGTGCATTCACAGCATTCCGTTCTGCGCCACTTCTAACCATTCCATTGGCAGAATTAATGTCTTTTAAATACCTGCGACGTCCTAAAACGGTTTGTACATAACCATTTTCACGAGCAAAATCTACTTGGTTTGACATGTAAGCTTTCAATTTTGGATA
This sequence comes from Flavobacterium sp., assembly GCA_043772535.1. GTDB lineage: Bacteria > Bacteroidota > Bacteroidia > Flavobacteriales > Flavobacteriaceae > Flavobacterium. The sequence goes on from JAYVGC010000160.1 coordinate 12,375, forward strand.
GGTTTGATAATATGCCTCAATTAATGCTGCACTTTCAGCGCGCGACAAATTAGTTTGATTACTCAATCCGAATGCCGAAACGCCATACATAATACCGAAATTTACAGTTTTGGCATGGCTTCGCTGTTCTTTAGTAACTTGATCTAGTGCCACATTAAATACCTTTGCGGCGGTAGTTTTATGAATGTCCTCATTATTGCGAAAGGCTTTAATCATGTTGTCTTCGCCAGAAAGAGCTGCAATAATTCGCAATTCTATTTGAGAATAATCGGCGGATAGCAGCACATAATTATGATCGCGAGCAGTAAATGCTTTTCGTATTAATCGGCCACGCTCAGTACGAATTGGAATATTTTGTAAATTTGGATTATTGGAACTCAATCGTCCGGTTGCTGCCACGGTTTGCATATAGTCGGTATGAACGCGACTTGTTTTTGTATCAATTTGGTTTGGCAAAGCATCAATATAGGTACTTTTTAATTTTACCATTTGGCGCCATTCCAAAATATCTTTTACAATTTGATGTTCATGTGCTAAATAACTCAGTACTTCTTCGCCAGTTGCATATTGGCCTGTTTTGGTTTTTTTTTGTTTTGCTCCGCCTATTTTTAGTTTGTCAAACAGTATTTCCCCAAGTTGCTTGGGCGATGCTAAATTGAATTTTATACCAGCGGTATCGTATATTTTTTGTTCAAAATTGTCAATTTCCAACTGCATTTCACCTGACATAGACTTTAAAAAATCGGCATTTAAATTGATTCCTTCTAGTTCCATTGCTGCTAAAACAGGAATTAATGGCACTTCAATTTCGTTAAATAATTTTTTGGTTTCTGCCTTGTCCAAAATGGGACTAAAATGACTTTTTAATTGATAGGTTACATCTGCATCTTCAACAGCATATTCTTTTACCTGTTCGATTGCAACGTCTCGCATCGATTTTTGATTTTTACCTTTTTTACCAATTAACTCTTCTATTGATTGCGGTTGGTATTTTAAGTATGTTTCCGATAAAATGTCCATTCCGTGTCGCATGTCAGGGTTTATAAGATAATGGGCAATCATTGTATCGAATAGTGCACCTTTAATTGTTATACCATATCGGCTCAATATCTTTAGATCATATTTTATATTCTGACCAATTTTTTCGATAGTTTCATTTTCAAAAAAGGGTTTAAATTTTTCAGCTAAAACAATAGCGTCATCTTGATTTTCAGGAAAAGCAACATAAAAGCCTTGTCCTTTTTCCCACGAAAACGACATTCCGACCAGTTCGGCGTTAAGTGCATTAAGTCCAGTAGTTTCGGTATCAAAACAAACCGAATGTTGCTTTTCTAGATTCTGTAAAAATAGTTGTAATCCTAAATTTCCTTGTACTAATTGGTAATTATGGTCTGTCGTTTTTAAATTGGAATAATATGAACTCAATTTTTCTTCCATGTTGCCGTCGTCATCAGAAAATCCAAACAAGTCAAATTGCTCTTCGTTTGTTTTTTTTGAATGTGTTTTTTTAAGCGTTTCGTCTAACATTGAGGTTTCACTTAAAGCTTCGGGATTAAAAATTTTATCAAATTGTGTTTTCATTTGACGAAATTCTAGTTCCATGAACAGGGCGTCGGTTTTTTCAACATCAGGTTTCGACAGTTCGTAATCGGTTTCATTAAACGTAACTGGGCAGTCGAGTAGGATGGTAGCCAGTTTTTTTGATAATATGCCTTTTTCTTTATTGGCTTCAATTTTTTCTTTCATTGCGCCTTTGAGTTTGTCGGTATTTGCCAACAAATTTTCCATAGACCCAAATTCTTTTAATAATTTTTTGGCAGTAACTTCGCCCACTCCCGGCAATCCCGGTATATTATCGGCAGCATCGCCCATCATGCCTAAAAAGTCAATAACCTGAAGCGGGTTTTCAATTTCAAATTTTGCCAATACCTCTGGCACGCCCCATATTTCGATGTCATTTCCCATTCGGGCGGGTTTATACATAAAAATATTTTCGGATACTAATTGTGCAAAATCTTTATCTGGTGTTACCATAAATACTTGGTAATTTTCTTTTTCAGCTTGTTTTGCAATTGTTCCAATTAGGTCATCGGCTTCAAAACCTGCTACTTCTACTATTGGAATGTGCATCGCTTTTAGTAATTCTTGTATGTAAGGTACTGCAATTTTGATGGCTTCAGGGGTTTCATCACGATGGGCTTTATATTCGGTGTACATTTCATATCGATACGTGCTACCACCTTTATCAAAAGCTACTGCTAAATGATCAGGTTTTTCTCGTTTAATTACGTCCATCAGCGAATTCATAAATCCCATAATGGCAGATGTATCCATACCTTTAGAATTAATTCGTGGATTTTTGATAAAGGCGTAATAACCTCTAAAAATAAGGGCATAAGCATCAAGAAGAAAAAGGCGTTTTTGAGACATTTTATTTTATTTAGAAAGTAGCTAAAATTAAGGCTTCGTGCGAATTTATAAGGAACGAAGTGAATTTTATAAAAGTAGTTTTTTATTTTTTTATTTTTTTATTTACCAATAAAACTGCTTTGCGAATTTTATTGAAACAGTTTGTTTTTATTAATATTACAACCACTATTATTACAGACTCAACATGCCTGCGGTAGACAAAAAGTGCAGCGGCATCAATTTTGTAAACTAAATTTACAATATTATATGAACCAACTTTATGCGACACAAATTCGATGTAATTCAGGTTTACAATAATTTTTTCAATAACAATACAGATAACACTATAATAAAATAAATTTTGCAAGATTTTTTTATTCCCAACTTTAGCCTTATCATAGCCTAATTGCTTTGTATTCATCGTTAGAGAAATTATTTTTATCTTAAGTAGTACTTTTTTGTCACTTTTAAATTTGGATATTATTTGTAAAAAAGAGCTAAAGCATAGTAAAGAGGCATGCAATACGGGTACTTCATTATTTTTTTAGCAAAAATAGTGTTTTTTAAACATTTAATTAAAATTCATTTAAGTAATTCAACCGCCAACTCTAAAAAATGATATGCGTTACATTTTTTTTAAGGGTGTACTTGTATGATGTACATTTTAGCAATAGTAATTCTATTTTTATTTCGATACATAAAAAGTAAGTGCATTATTCATTCTTATTTATTATCAAAAATTATTGAGAGTACTAAATTATTATTATAACCCGTTGGGTGCAATTAAATGATTTGAATTTTAATATTATTTATTGGTCTGCCAAAGATAAATTTGTTCATGTATTGTATCAATGTTAAAGAGG
>JAYVGC010000161.1:0-5854 GCA_043772535.1 Flavobacterium sp.
ATTTTTAAGTTTGGACAGCCATCAATTAAATCTTGTTTTGCCTTGGTTGCACTTCGAACTAAAAGCACACTTATTTTATTTTCATTAATATAATGTGCCACTTGTTCTTGTGCTACCTTTGTTGTAATCACTTCAAATCCAGCGTTTTCTAATGCTTGAATTCCACTTTTAGAAATTCCGTCGTTGGCTAATATCTTCATTATTTTTATAAATTAATTATTGTTTTGTAGCTTATTTTTTAAGTTTATGATTTAAATTGAACATCATTTTCAAAATTTTGCATCACCGTTACCAACACCTGCACACTTTCAATTGGTAAAGCGTTATACATTGACGCACGATACCCTCCAACAGATCGATGTCCGGCTATACCAGAAATATTTGCTTGTTTCCATAACGCATCAAATTGTGGTGCAAGACTTTCATCATTTAGTAAAAAAGTAGCATTCATTACACTCCGATCCTCTGTGGCTGCAGCACCTCTAAATAAAGAATTTCTGTCAATTTCAGCATATAATAACTCCGCTTTGGCGTTATTTAATTTTTCAATTGCTTCTATTCCTCCTAAATTTTTTAACCATTTTAAAGTTAAAAGTGTTGCATATACCGGAAAAACCGCTGGCGTATTGTACATACTTTCAGCTGTAATATGCTTTTGGTAATCAAGCATACTTGGAATTTTGCGTCCAGATTTCCCTAAAATTTCGTCTTTTACAATAACCAATGTGGTTCCTGCAGGACCCATATTTTTTTGAGCACCTGCATAAATCAAATCAAATTTTGAAAAATCTAAAACTCTCGAAAAAATATCAGAACTCATATCGCACACTATTGGAATATTTAATTCTGGAAAGACTTTCATTTGCGTACCAAAAATGGTATTGTTGCTTGTGCAATGAAAATAATTTGCATCTGTTGGAACAATAAAATTCTTGGGAATATGGTTATAATTTTCTGCTTTCGAAGAGGCAACTACGAGTGTTTCACCAAAATATTGCGCTTCTTTTATGGCAGCATTTGCCCATGTACCTGTATCTAAATAAGCCGCTTTTCCGTTTATTTTCATTAAATTATAGGGCACCATTAAAAATTCTAAACTGGCCCCGCCATGTAAAAACAAGGCTTGATATCCTTTACCTGTTAATCCCAATAAATCCAATGCCAATGCTCTGACCTCGTCCATAACAGCAACAAAATCTTTACTTCGATGCGAAATTTCGAGTAGCGATAAGCCCGAATTGTTGAAATTTAAAACGGCAGCTGCCGCTTGATCAAATACTTCTTGAGGTAAAATACACGGCCCCGCGCTATAATTATGAATTTTCATTTTTACTTTTTTTTGTTATTGTACAAATTTCGATTATAGTGTACTGGTGAGCTAATTTAATTTTTACTTATTATTATTACTTATTAACAATAACGATATAGTTGTGATATTAAATATTTTAAAAAAAAATATTTTTATGATGCGATATTATCCTTTTGTTGTACTCTATTTATAAAATTTTACAGCATTTTTGTAGTTAGACTGTTATACTTTTCATGCAACATTGTAGTTTTTAATAATATTAAATCGATACCAAAAAATTAATTGTATCAATATTATCAGCATAATCCCATAAATTAGGTTGCTGCGTTTGCCCAAAATTAATTGATTGATCTATTAAGTTATTCGAAACAATACATTGAATTTTATCAGATTCGGTTTTTAATTTTGATTGCAATTCTTGAATATCATCATAAAATTCATAAAAAACAGACGATATTGGCGAAGCAAAACTTTCGTCTTCTTTAATGGTCAAAAAACCGTTGTCTAATAATTTAAAATTACTCATTAAAAAAACGGCTTTATTATAATCGTAATTGTTTGCATATTTTTCGTAATGAATTACATCTTGGTATATAAAAATAGCTTCAAAAAAAGAATCAAACTTAAAATTTCTAGGAACAAAAAGTTTTGAAACGTTACGGCATCCTAAGCCAAAATAGCGAAAAATATCTTCTCCTAAATTTTTTAAATCTTCTTTCGTTTCTAATCCGTCAAGTACCGCAATAGAATTACGATTTTTACGAATAATACTAGGTTTATCTTTAAAATAATATTCAAAATAGCGCGCCGTATTATTGCTTCCGGTGGCAATAATTGCATCAAAATTTTCTAGTTTTCCGTCGATAAAATGGATGTAATTTTGAAAATCACTGTCAATTGCAATTAAATATTTTGCTAAAAAAGGAAGTAACTTTTGATCATTTGACGATGTTTTCACCAAAACTTTATGACCGGTAATTAAAACGGATAAAAAATCGTGAAAACCAACTAACGGAATATTTCCTGCTAAAATTAAACCAACTGTTTTTGGCACTTCATTCGTAAAATTATAGTTCGAAGTCCACTTAAAAAGATTTTCTTCTGTTAATGATTTAGCCCACGATTGAATTGCAAAATAAACCTGTTGTGTTGTAAACCAGCCATTATGTGATTGCGATAGATTAATTAATACAACAAAATCATCAAAAAACAAATCGTTACCAAGTACCTTTTTATTTTTAATAGGATCATGATCATTAAACTGACTTAAAAAATTTCCTAATTCGATAAAACATTTAATTTTTGTGATTTGTAACATTTGTTTATTTGGTAATGATGAGTTTAGATTGTAATTTTGTACAAAAATAAACAATTCAGTTTAGGATTAAAGATTTATGATTAAGGATTTTTAGTAGAATCTAAAACTTTTAAATACTACACTTATTAAATTAAAATCGAAATGGCAATTATTATAACTGACGAATGTATAAACTGTGGTGCTTGCGAGCCCGAATGTCCTAATACAGCCATATATGAAGGCGCAGATGACTGGCGGTATAAAGATGGCACAAAATTACGAGGCAAAATTGTTTTACCTGACGGCACCGAAATAGATTCTGACGCGGCACAAACGCCAATTTCAGATGATGTATATTATATTGTACCAGGTAAATGTACAGAATGTAAAGGTTTTCATGACGAACCGCAATGCGCCGCCGTGTGCCCTGTAGATTGTTGTGTTCCCGATGGTAATCATGTAGAAGACGAAGAAACGTTGCTTAATAGACAGGCATTTTTACATAATGAATAGCTTATTTGTATGTGAGTACACAAATAAAAAACCCTGCTCACAAAAGGAGCAGGGTTTTTTTGTAGTCATAAAGTAATTAATTAAAATCTGTAATTCATAGATAAGTTAAACATTGTACCCAATTGGCTAAAATGTGAACCATCATAGGTGGTAATGTCATATCTTTGATTAAAAGTAATTAAGTTTGATTGTTCTTGAACTTTACTTGGATCATTTAATATTGCTTGACCGGCTGCATTTTCTGCAACAAATTCCCATTTAGGGATAATATTTAAAATATTATTGATGTTTAATGCAAAAGTCAATTTGTCTGTAGCTGCATAATTTATACCCAAATCAGTTACAACTTTTGGAGTAAATTCTGTTCTTAAATTAGAATCCAAACCATCTTGTTTAAAAGTTGTTTTTCCGAAACGAGTATTGTTTAATGAAAAATCAAATTTACCAACTTTGTAATTAGCACCTAAAATATATTTAGATTCTGGTCTAGATGTAAATGTTAACGCATCTAAAGTTGCACCAAACGAATTGTTGGTAACTGCAGATGTTCTTTCATTTTGTAATGTTTTGTTAGCCGATAATATTAAACCTAATTTACCTTCACCAATAACGATATTACTATAATTTACAACTAAATCTAAACCAGCAGTACTAGAATTAAATGAGTTAGAAAACCACGCCACTGTTCCAAAAGGAGTAGCGACTTTATCGCCTAGAACTATTCTGTCTTTCAATTTAATTAAGTAGTAGTCAAGTGTAAAGTTTAAGTTTTTTGTTGGTTTACCACCAATACCCACAGTAAAGTTTGTAGATTTTTCAGGTGTTAATTGTGGAATACCCAACTGTCTTGCTTGTTGCGAAACATTATTGATAATTCCACTCACTTGAATACCCTGTCCAGGGACAAAAGAATATTGAGACTTTTGAGTATAGATTTGGTGCAATGTAGGCGCTCTGAAACCAGTTGATAACGATGTCCGTAAAGTATATTTATCAGACGCTTTGTAACTTGTACTTAATTTCCAAACAGTTGCTGGGCCAAAATCACTATAATTTTCATGACGCAAAGTTGCGTTTGCTAACCATTCTTTCGTGATATTAGCACTTAAATCTGCATAAACTCCTAAATTATATCTATTCCATTTTCCAGAGTTTTCCGGTCTGTTTCCTGCAAAGGAATCAGCTCCAATACCATCATACGATGCTTTTTCACCCGCAATAACCTCAAAATTTTCTGATCTAAATTCTGCACCAAATGCAATACCCACATTATCAGATAATGCTTTTGAAACGTCAATATTTCCAACAATATGATTGAAATCTGTTCCACCTGGTTTAAATGTAATCTGTGAATTTTCACGATAAATATTTTGCCCGTTAGCATCCTGTAAACCGGATCTATTTTGAGAATTTCCAACAGTATAAACTTGTTCATTTCCACCAAATGTAATACTAGCATCTGTTACCCAATCATTCATTTTTGATTTGAATCCTAAAGTAGCGTTATAATCTTTCAAATCTCCAATAAAAGTAGGTACGTATCCATTGTATGAAGCCGCTGTTCCGTTACCAAATAAACTTGCTAAATAAGATCTATCTGACGATTGACCAACTTCCCAATTCGGATATGCTGCACTTACAGTAGCATTATAATTGAAATTTTGTAAAGCTCTCCAATATGGTGTTCTATAATTTGCATACGAATTTACTTTTTTATAAACATAAGCAGCATTGTAATAAAACTGCAAATGATCATTAATTTCATTACCACCGTTAATTTCAAACTTCGCTGCAGTAGTTTTTGGGGAACCATTAATATTTCCAGCATCGGGTTTTTCTTTTAGAAATTTATCAATGGACGCTTTTCCAGCAGTATTTCCAGCATTTATTGTATTAAATTTTGTGGTATATTCAGCTGTTCCTTTAAATGTTGTAAATAAATTATTTAATTGTGATTCTTTTTGTATGGCTGTTAAAACTGTACTGTTTTCAATTGCAGTAACATCGTTACCATTAAGTAAATAATGATTTGAGGCACTATCATAATTAACATAATTACTATACTTTGTTGGACTTGTAAAAACAAAATCATTATACTCCCCAATTGCACTTACAGCACCTGGTCTGTTCGCTTGATTAACCGTTGAAAAATCAACTGTATAGTTTACAAAACCTTTTTCACCTACTTTTGTTCCATTATTCAAAGAGATGCCATACATCTCACCATCACCTTTACTTGTAACCCCAGTTCTCATAGTTGCAGATCCACCGTTTGTACTTTTCTTCAAAATAATGTTCATTACACCCGCAATTGCATCTGATCCATATTGTGCCGATGCACCGTCACGTAAAATCTCTACTCTATCGATAGCGTCTGTTGGTATAGCAGAAATATCTGCACCCGTTTCGCCTCGTCCAGGTGATGTTTGAACATAAACCAATGAACTTAAATTTTTACGTTTTCCGTTGACCAAAATTAAGGTTCTACTTGGTCCCATGTTTCTAATTTCATACGGATCTAATAAAGATGTGGCATCGTTTACTGGTGTTTGCACCGTGTTAAACGATGGGATTTTGTACTGCAAGGCTTTGTCAAATGTATTTTGCCCTGTTGATGCTAAATCTTTTGATGATAATACATCAATCGGTAATGCCGACGAGGTATTGCTTCGTGGCGCAATGCGCGACCCTACTACCACAATTTCATCTAATGATTTGGTGTCGTTAAGTAAGGA
>JAYVGC010000162.1:0-5850 GCA_043772535.1 Flavobacterium sp.
TTTGACTCAAAAAAACCATTCCACCCCAAGGCGTAATCTCTTTGCTAGTATAGGATATCTCGAAGTCCATAGGCTAAATTTTCTAATGCTACGCATTAGGATTATAATGTCAAAAATAGCATTTTTTTTCTAATGCGTAATCTGGGATTATAGGCTTGCCCGCCTGTTCTGCTGTTAGTTCCTGCCATTGTTAAAAGTCCACATTGCATTGCATCATTGATTAACTTTTCGTCTTTTCTTGCTCCGTGATGGAACTGGCCACTATTAAAACCTACTTCTAATTTATCAAAATCTAAATTCCTGCTGTTACAATATTCTTTGGCCGGTTCGCTGCATAACAATCCTTTTCTAAAACTTAAAAACATTTTTTCAAGGAAGTAAGTATTTACTGTTACCGTTGTGATGGGTTCTTGTTTTACTATTGGTTTCGCTTTTTGTATTGGTGTTATGGTTTCTATCATTGCAGTACATTTTTTTAGGGCTTCGTGTTTGGTTAGCTTTTCATAATCCTGGACAAACTGGATAACATCGCCTTTTTTATCACAAGCGTGACATTTGTAACGGTTTTGACCTAAACTTACTTGTAATCTTGCTGTACTGTCCTCGTGGAACGGACAACGGAGCATATTGTTTTTATCGGCTTTAAAATTGCATACTCTTTCTTCTTGTTTGATTTTGTGGGTGTGATAAATTGCTTTAACGAGATTGTGAAGTTTAGAAATGTAGTTGTAAAGCAATTTATTACACTTACAAAAACAATGCAAATGCGACCTATTGCGATGCGGCAGCATTGCAGGCAAGTGTATATTTTTTTTATTTGCTTAACCAGATTTTGTGATTGATTTTAGTATCGGCTTGATGCTTACTTTTCCTAAAAAAGACAGGCTTGACTATTGAATAAATCACTCTTGTGAACACGCTAGGCATCAAGCCGATGCAAAAGCAATAAAAGTTGTATTTGTGGCAAATAAAAAAAGATACTCTTGCTGGTTTTTCTTGGTTTTGTGGGTAGCAAAAATGGCTTGTACAATAGGCGAATCGACTACAGATTTAAGCCATTTTCGCTACTTACAAAAGCAATGCAAATACTACCGATGTAACCATAACGCTTATAAAACAGTTTTAAAGTTATTGCGATATACTGGCTTGAATTTTAAAGAAAATGTTGTGCGGGATTATGGCAGTGGTTTGTGAAGGACGGTTTTTTTGAGCAGCTTTTTACCAATGTTTCAATGGTAAGATAAAATTGCTAGAGCTGCTCAAAAAAGTTGACCTAGAACAAACCACAATCGCGATGTGTCTACGGCTGTTTTACATAAATGATATTATAGTTTCGGTACAAAAACCAAAAAAACAATAACAACGCTTTGTAATGAACTATAATACTCAATTATGTAACACAGCTTGGGAAAAAAATTACTGGCGCAAGTTGCGAAGCGTACGTGTTTTTGTTAAAAACTGTGCCAGTAATTTTTTTGTGTTGTGAAAGGTAAATTAGAAATTACGAATTAAATATTTTTCTGTTCTAAAATCGCAACCTGATATCTCATTTTGAGATTTACTAGAATATAATCGCGATATAATATTGTATCAATATTATTGTATATACTTAACGTTGTAGTATACAATTTTCTTTAGTGATTTTGCAATATTCTAATTTTATTTGCGTAGCCAATTAAAAAACCCCGCTTAATTAATAGACATTTGACGAGCATAAGAAAATACATCGAACCAATCCCGTAAGATCTTTCAGTACTCAATTTTACCGATATTATCTTAAAGTCTGTATTATAAATTTTTTTTTCGTGTCATATGTTAAAATTAGGTTTTTTTCTTTTTATATTGACCCCCTGCGAAATTAATATATAGTTTGAAATATTACGAATATTTGACATCTTAAATTATTAGACTTTAATTACCTGTTCATAAGATTTTAATATTTTTGCTTTTGGTGGTAATAGTTTTTTTAGCGTTTCAAATGTTTTATATTTTTTAAAACTATATTCAATTGGGCCGCCTTGTTCAACAACTTCTGCGATATAAGAAATATCTTCAATGCCAATATATTTAAGATTGGAATAAGACATTTTATCAAGTTCAAAAGGTAATACTTTTTTTAAAAAAAATTCTTTTTCACAAATGTCTTTGATCTTTATTTTAGCATTTTTTATATTATCTGTAAAAACTGCTGTAAAGCATGAGATTACTAATTTATCCTTAATAAACTTATCATGATAAAAATATATTAAGCTAACTAAAAACCATTTTTTCTTTTTATTATTTGTTTGAAAATTACAAGTATATTCCTTTTGTTTTAATAGCAAGCTTTTAGCATCTTTGATTTTTATTAACTCATCAATATAGCTTTTACCCAAAACTTCTTTCTCCCCAAAAGCACCAGATACATAATAAATGTCTTCAATACCTAAATATGTAAGTTTATCTACAAATACAATTTGTTCAACTTTTTTTTGCAGGTCATCCCAACTATTACATTCTACAATATAAGATTTTAAAAAAGCTATATAGATGCTTTTTTCTATTTGAAAGAAAAGCAGTGTTACTCCTATAAATTTTTTCTTTTTCATTATAATATCATTTATATTTTTTCCAGCCTTTATCAGGCTTTCTGTTTTTAGTGCTTTCTCGACCAGCCCTTGGTGCAGTGTGTTTATCTCCCTTGGCACCTTTGCCTTTTAAACCTTCGCCGTCTCCTCCATGTTTAACCTCTATTTGTCTGGCAGATTCTTGACCTTGTTTTGATTTAGCAAAACTATCTATCATTTCTTCGAGAATAAGTGAACCCTCAATAACTTCAAATAAGTAAACCAATCCTGCAACTGATAATCCTACTACTTCTTCCGCACCAGCAGCAGCATCGGCAACAGGATTTTCTGGACCCAAACCTACTATTATAGTACTTATTGCAAGATATTGTGTGTACTCAAAAATTTTCGAGGATAACTCATGGTCATCATTTTGGATAATTTCAAGTTCTTGATATTCTGTTAGTTCTTGCTCAACATCTGGCTCCCTGTGTGTTTCATTATTTATAGAGGCGGTCATTTCCTTGTCAATGTAAAAATAATTATCTGCATTGTAACCTAAGAAAATATCTTTGCTTTCGCCATCATCATTTATTGACCCATTGTGAATAATGGTGCCGTCGGCTACATAATCTTTGTAACCACAGTCTTTATAATTTTCACGCGTTACATCCGCATCATAATGCCAGTAACCATCTGCGTCTTTACCCCAACCATCAAAAGAATCTTCATCCATACCATCTGGATCTATAAAATAAATGGGGTTATTAAGAGCGTACGCATATGGTGAAATTTTTCTTGATGTTTCCGCTAGAGGGTCAACATTCATCCACCGTCCTATCGCGGGATCTTAGTTCCTTGCGGACTTCTTGCAGCATTTTCAGTATTTATTTTAATTGTTTTTATTAAGCAACAACAAATAGTTAGGGCCTGAATATTATCAATATCAAGTATCACTAATGATGACTTTGATCACTTTCCAATTTTACTCAAATACTCTAATATTTCATCTCTTGTTTTCCTTTCTTTGGATCTATCATGTTTTTGACCATGGATTTCATAGTCATCATATTTAAAATCCTTAGACGTTAACTGGTCTCTTAATACATAAGCCTCTTGAGTTGATTTTTCAAAACCTATAATAATTACGGTGTCGGGTATTGATATTTTTTTTTCTACTATAAAATATTTAAGTGTTTCGATGCAATCTTGAATTAATGCCTTTGCCAAAACCCCTTCGCATATATCAGCGTCGGAATATTTATAACAACAGTTAATATCTGCGCCATTTGCAACAAGTACTTGAACCAGCTCTAAGCATTCTGTTCCCTTATTATATTTATTTCCTATGGAAGCTAGCAAAGGGTGACTATCAGCAAAATAATATTTAGGATTAGGATTTTTTATTTCTAAATTTGGGTCAGCACCATGTTGTAGCATTGAATCAACATAAAACAAATCACAATTTTCAACGTTTCTAATACCGTAAATAAAAGGTGTAGCATTTGCAGGATTTCCCAACAATTTATTGGGATTAGCTCCAGCCTTTAATAATGCGAAAAAAGCGTTTTTTTTTTTATTTTGAATTGATAACGCAAGTAACGTTTGTTGATATTCTGGATCTTTAAAGTCTATTTCTAATTTATTATTTTTTAAAATGCTTGTTACCTCATCAGCATCATCCTTACTTACTGCTTTTGCTAAATTCCACAACGGGGTTCCCTTGAAATTATCAAAATTATAAGCTTTTTGCTCTAAATCAAAACCACAAGATTGAAATACAATCAAAATATTGAGTACTACAATAATTTTTTTCATAAATTTAATTTATTTCTTAATCGTCTGAACTATGAATATTATTATCTCTCATTATATTCATGTGTTATATATTTTGAAATAGGACTTTGCATTACTACTTTTAATTTTAGTAAATTTTATTTACAAATTTTTATGATTTCAACAATTATTTTTATTAATGCAATTAATGCAACTGTTATTAATATACCAAATCTTTTATAGCTATTTATTAATGCATAGTCACTTCTTTCACTATATCTGTACTTTTTCTCTCTTATATAAAAATATATTATTAAGCATAAGCATAATATAAAAAAAATACTAAATTGTATTAACTCATTATTCATTATAAAATTATATTTAAAAAAATTATGGGTGATGTGCATCATTTAATAAATCCATCCAATAATCCGAACCAGCTGCACCAAGCTCAATATACAGATTATCTGCACCCTGCATAAATTCATCTGCACTACCAAAATAATCATCATAGGCACCTGGTATTAGTTCAGACCCAATATTCATAGCGTGATTACCCCAATCAAAGCCATCGTGACCATCAAAAGCATCCTCAGCAAATTCAATCCCGATGCCAGCCCAAGATAGACCTGCACCTGCCGCCATGAATGCGGCTCCAAGTGGTGCTCCAACTCCAGTCATCGATAAGCCGACACCAACTAATGATAATACCGTACCAATATTTTGTAAATTATCAGCCACATCCTCAAGTGCTTGCTCATCGGCTTCACTGTAACCATTATCAATATCATTAGAATAACTTTCGTCATTTTTATCATAGTCTCCATATCCAGCATAAATAACAACTTCATCTAATTCACCTCCCTTAGGAAAAGCATCACACATATCATTTGTCATTACACCACCAAAACCTGGTCCGTGATTTTCATCTGTATAATCAGGTTGGTCACACATTTCATTTTGATCATCATCAGCTTCAAGCCCTTCAATTTCCCTTGAATGAACCACTTGATTGGAACAAAAACTATAATTTGATTGCCAATTGTATTTTTCGCTTAACGGGTCAACACCAATAAATCGTCCAATAGCGTAATCATAATTTCTAAATTTAAAACTATCTAAATTAAGGTTTAACTCATCTTGACGCTCTTGCTCTTCAAACTTGTATTTTTGAGCATCTGAATTGCCGCTAGTTATAATAGTATTATTATATCCCGAATGTTTTAAACCAAATGGATAAAAGTGACTTTCTTCAATAATATCTAAATTACCTGTTGTAGTGTTCCAGTACGTTTGCTAGTGATAAATTGGCTTTAATGTCTTGTATTTCCATTGTTGAAAAAAAAGTAAATTATTTTTAATACAAATTATTAGGTACAAAGAAACATAATTGTATTTACTTAAACAATCTTTTTGCATTTTAATTATCGAGTTATATACATAAAAAACAACTATATTTACAGTAAAATATATGATATGGAAGTAATATTTAGAGGGGAGAATGTTTTAGAGTTCATTAAAGCCTTTC
>JAYVGC010000163.1:0-5799 GCA_043772535.1 Flavobacterium sp.
TTTTCTGCCGCGGTAATTGATGCTATATTGGCATAAATACCCGTAGCATTTACCTTAGCAGTGATTGTTAGCGTTGCACTTGAACCATTGTTTAATGTATTAATAGTCCAAACGCCTGTACCACTATTGAATGTTCCTGCACTTGGAGCGGTGTTACTTACATAGGTATAGCCTGATGGTAATACATCGGTTACTGATACGCTTGTAGCGGTACTCGGTCCTATATTATTCGCCGTGAGGGTAAAGATTATATTACTGCCTACATTTGGCGTGGTGTTGTTAACTGTTTTGACAATTTGAATATCTGGATTGACAACAGATACATAAGCTATTGCTGCATCGCAATTAGGTGGTGTTACATTTAGCCCACCAACTGGATTTGCCTCGCACAATGTATAATTTATTGAATATGTACCATTTGGAGTATTAGGCAATACTGTAATTATTCCATTAATATTTATACTTAATTGTGGTGTTGCTGCAACTGTCACATTAGTATTTGCTAATGTAACTGGAACTCCGTTTATAGTATCATTATTAATTACAGATGTTGCTAAAGTAGTTCCCGATGTTACTGTTGCAAAAGCTACAGTTGGCGTACCATTATCTATGGCATCAATGATACTTGTTACTACAATATGTAACGTTGCTGTAACACAGTAGGATGGGGCACCATTATCACAAGTAGTATACGGCAAGTTCACAGATCCAACAAAACCTGGAGCTGGTGTAAAAGTATAAACGCCAGTTGAAGCTAAAATAAATGTTCCCTGAGGTGTAGTTACGTTTTGAGGTGAAACAGTTTGCGAATTGCCTTCTGGATCAATATCGTTAGTCGATACGTTGCCACTTGCTGCTAGTGAATGTGTAGCAGTGTTGTAATCGTCGGTAGCATTATTTGTATTTGCTGCCCCTACAGGCAAAACAGTAACTTCAACAGTGGCTGGTGCGCACAATCCAGAAGGATTTTCGCATATTTGATATACAAATGTAGTTACACCAGTAAAACCCGTAGTTGGCGTAAATACTAAATTTCCAGCAACTACTGTTACCACTCCGTCACTACTTGGCGGCTGTGTTACAATTGTCGGAACACCAATCACTCCTCCTGTATTGCCTGGTCCGTCATTTCCCCTGACCGGAATGACTATTGCGGTATTGAATACTGTTGTTGCAATATCATTAGTCGCCACGGGTGGATTAACATTAGATAGCGGATTCAATACTGTAATGACCAAAAGTTCTTTCGGACATGGCGCTACAACTGTTGGTACACAAACATCTACTAAGAAGGTATAAACACCTGACAAGGTTGGTGAAAATGAGTACGTACCATTTGAATTGAATACAGGTAAAACTGCATTCGGATTTCCTACTTGTGCTGTTGGTGCACCATATGTTGTTCCGGCTGGAACTTCATCGTTTGTACTAACGTTTCCAGAAATTATTGTATTTACATTTCCTGCATTAACATCTGGATTGGCACTGCATCCAACTAAAAACGATAATGAGGGTGCTGTTAAACCACATGGTTTTGTTCCTACAACCGAGTAATTACCTGGGCCACTTGGCGCATAAGTGTCACTTGTTGCACCAGCTATTAACACATCGTTAAGGTACCATTGATAAGGAGATAATCCTGGTTCTGCAGTCAACAAAGTCACACATCCGTTGGAGTTTGCGGTTGGTGTCGGTGGCAACAAAGTATCATTAAAAGATGATAAGTATGCTCCCATCGAAAACCCCCCTCCTTGCTGAACCATACTTATACTCATACGCACGGCACTAGTAAATACTATATTGGTTGGATTACTCAATTGACCGTTTGTGAAATCAATTAAATAAAAACCTGTTGTACCAATTTGCCGTCTTACACCACCTAAAACTTCCAAATCAAGCCCGTTCATAAATACTTTGGCGACAAGGTCTTTTACAAGAACAAAACCAAAATAAGGCAAATCAGCATTGTCGTATCTTGTGAATTTTTTTGTTTCTACTCTAAATGAACCTGCACAACTTGAAACTGGTGGAAGAACAGACATGTCTAATTCACAACCTGCAGCTGTTCCTGAGTAAACAACGATTTTTTTATCTGAGGATAGTGATGAGCTAGAATAGGCATTAGTTGCATCACCATGATGAATTGTTTGAAAACTACCTGCCGTTAAAAGGGTGTAAGTGTTGGTAGAACTTTGAGTTCCTGCAACGTTATAATTTTTAACAACAACAGTTGTGTTGGGTTGGGTTGCAACAAAAGTAGTTTGTTCGGGTAAATTTGTTCCTGTGCCGGCGGTACCATTTCCTCTAATTATTATATATTCTTGTCCTAGTATTCTAACCGGTGGTATTTCATCAAAAACTGCATCTTTACAACCCCCTGGAGCATCTCCCCATGATCCAGAATTCATTACAACTGGTTTGTTTGTGGTTACTAAATTACCTAAAGTAGTTTGAAAAAGATACGATTCGCCTGCATTTAAATTCACTAAAACAGTACCATTTACAGCCACGGCAGTACCGTTGTTTATAGCCATAACAGAATATACAGGGGCCATAATACTGGATCCAAAAATGGAAAGACCTGCATAGTTACTTCTATAATAACCAACCCTAAATATATTTCCTGGTGCTTCATTACCATAACTTGAAAGCGCAGCATTTCCTTTTATAAAATTTGTTTGCCCACCATTAACCGCATCACTTTCTACATTTCTAATAGAAACTGCTATTGGAGCTGCACAAGTAAATATTAAACCCCTATCTGTATAAACAGTATTGATACTATTTGCAGCCAAGGTAAGTGGAGCACCTATTGGTCTGTAAGCGACAGGAAATCCTGTAATTACGCTTAAAGTTGTAATAGCTGTTCCATCACTTTTGGTGATTATTACAGAAACTGCTGAAACAGAGTTAGTAGAAACTACAAATTCGTTTGCATTTGATGCATAATTCCACGGAGCGGGTGCTATGTAGTGCTTTATAGCATACTGCGCAAACGATTGTTGCGTTCCAAAAACAAAAAACAAAAACAAGAGGAGTATGATGGTGCGTCTAAGAAAGTAATTGTTTTTCATAAAGTTAGTTTAAAATAAATAATTCGGGCTTTAAAGAAATAGTTGTTATGCGATAGTTATTCAGGAAATATAGTGCAGTTACTTTGTTCGACTTCATTTTATCAGCTGAAGTTTTATATAATGTTTGAAAACGTTCATCTTTTGCATCATAAAACAAAACAAGTTCTTTTGCACTTTGTAATTGGTCGTCAATTGTAAAATCAAAACGGGTTAATAACGTATAATCATCATTTTTAGAATCTAATACAATGTTTGCGTCACCTGCTGTTGGTTCGTAAATTAAACCTGAAGTTTGGGCTAATACAACAGTGAAGCTTAAAACTGTAAACAATGTAATAAAATTTAAAAATATTTTGGTGAAAGTTATGTTCTTCATAAATATATTCGTAAAATAATTATTGTTTTTTTTTAATTTAACAATCTAGTCAAGATGATTAAGTACAGTTCATGGCATAAATTATGATTATTACATGTATTAATAATATCTTTGAACAAATATGCAATAAAATTTTAACATAAACAACTGTTAACATTAATTTTTTTATATTGAAAGATATTGGCGTTATAGTAACACAGTTAAAAAACCCGCCAGCTATCATTATGAAAGGTAAAGCACGTATCTTTAGTATATTGAACCCGGAGGTAAATCGGTATTGGTATGTAAGCTTAAAAATATTTTACAAAAAAAAGATACTACAAAAAGTATGATTATTATGTACGATTCATCGCAACTTATTACGATTATTATGTGCAACGGTTGCTATTGCTGGATTAACTATATTATGCGATTTTTTTTGCATTAGGGAAGGAAACGGCATCCTTTTTTGCCTTTGGCGGTTAGTGCGTTGGCAAAAAAGATACAGTGCACTGCCCGCCCGCTTGTGGTTTTTTACTTTTAAAAAAACCACAAGCGGTAATGCCCAAATAAGTATAAATATGCGGTTAGCTAGTATCGTTTAATTAATTGCTGGTGCGCTGTTGGCTGTACTTATTTATAAAAGGATGAAGAACAAGGTATTGGAGTGTATTTTTTACTTAAAAGGATTTCGCTCTTGCCAAACGGTTTTTGGTTCGAAATAATTTATAAAAAACGACATGAATTTATTGATAATCGGGTTTTCGTGTTTCATAAAAGCAATCATTTGAATAGGTTTTGCACCTACTGAACTTTTGATTTCGAGTGCAGTGCGGGCAAAGATAATTTCATTAAAATGTTTTTTAATAGAGTAGCCAATCATGTCGTAGAGCATGTTTAAATAGAGCATTTTTTCGCGTTGAATTGTTTCGTCATAGCCTAAAAAATAAGTTTCCATAACGAGGTCGTTTTTAATTAATGTATTAAATCCAACAAGCTCGTTGCCTATAAAATAACCGTAAAATAAAAAGTTTTCGTGCAGGTTTATTTTTAAATTTTCGAAATGATTTTCGGCCAAGAAAAAGGTGTTAAAAGGAGCGTTTTTTGCCACATAAAAATAAAGATTGTAAATTTGTTTTTGATAGTATTTAATTTCTTCTAATTCTAGTTTTTTCTTTGTAATATCTTCGGCTTTTTTGTGTGATCGTTTGTATTGGTCTCGGTATTTTTTGGATAAACTGGCTACATAATCGGTTTCGTTTGTCCAGTTTTTATTGATGGTAAAAACCATGTTGGGTTGGGTTGAAAATGCGGTGAAATCGTTAAAGATTTCTTTTTTGAAAAGAAACAACTCTTGTGACGAAAAATCTTTTATCGATGTGATGTGAATTTTTTGTTGTTTACTTTTTAAACTTTTTTTAAGGGCATTTGCGGCGAGTATTAAGGTAGAAACTAATTCGATTTTGTTTGACTGTTCAGAAAATACAAAAGCATTTTGACCGGTAAAAAAATTATTACCAATAACTAAAACTTGGGAACAAAAATTTCTGAAAATACGATTTCTAACAAATGTTTTAATGCATCGATCTCTTTCGCCAAACGAATTTAATGCGTTGAGATTGATATGTTGAGCAATTGCAATTCCGGATAAAAAAGCATCTTGGTATAAACCGATAAAAAAGCAAGTAACATTTTTGGGGCTTGATTGCTCGAGCGTTTTTAAGTACGAAAGCGAAAGGAGTATGTTTTGATTTGCCAAATTATTCCATTGCTCAGGAAGTGCGGCGGTATGATTAAATATTTTAAAAGAGTAGTTGGGTAGCAAGTGAATTTTTTTGCTCAAAATTAAACAAATTAAAATAACATACAAGTTGAAATAAATTCACTAAATTTATAAAAAATTAGTGCGGTGCGTACTGCAACGATTGACACCTATAAAAAACGGATAAACTACACAATTAAAACAGTACAAATATGAAATATGATATTGAAGCTATTAAAACAGAATTGCAAAATATTACAGATTGGACGTTCAAAAATAACGGGATTGAAAAACAGTTTCAGTTTAAAAATTTTAATGCAGCCTTAGCTTTTATAGTGCAAGTTGGTGTTTTGTCAGAAAAAGCAAATCATCATCCGGAATTATTTAACAGTTACAACAAAGTTTCTATTCGATTGACCACACATGACATGGGCGGCGTTACGGCGAAAGATTTTGAGTTAGCCAAGGCAATAAATGAAATTTAATTTTTCTTGTAAGAGCCAAAAAGTCACTTTTTTGATTGCAATGAAAATTTAAAATTTTGATTTTTACTGTTGTATTAAAAAAAATTTCAATAATTGTAACTTTTTTATGCTGGTCTACGTATA
>JAYVGC010000164.1:0-15291 GCA_043772535.1 Flavobacterium sp.
TCAAGCACTCAATCGGCAACCATAATACCAAAACCAGGTTCAAATAATCTATTTTATATTTTCACTACCGATAATGAACACGATCCGAATGGTTTTAGATATTCAATTGTAGATATTAATTTAGATAGTGGTAATGGCGCTGTAACATCAGATAAAAATGTTTTAGTTTACACCCCAACTATCGAAAATTTAGGGATAACTAAACACGGTAATGGTCAAGATTATTGGATAGTTACACACGGTTGGAATAGCAATAGTTTTATAGCCTATCAATTAACAGCATCAGGATTAAATTTGATGCCAATTGTTACAAACATTGGACAAATAATAACGGGCGGAGCTACCGATTTTGTAGCTGCTGGTACAATCAAGATTTCTCCTAGTGGTTCAAAACTAGCATTTACAAGTGTTTCAGATATTGTGCAACTTTTTAATTTTAATAATTCAACAGGAATATTATCTAATCCAATTACACTCACAACAGAAACTGGAGAGCTTTATGGGGCGGCTTTTTCTCCTGATGAATCATTATTATACATTTCAAATACTTTTGGTAAATTACATCAATTTAATTTGAATGCCTTCGACATTCCTAACTCAAAAATAACCATTCATAATGGAGATATAACTGGACAACTTCAAGTAGGTCCTGATAACAAGATATATGTAGCTTTTAATAACAGAACAAAATTAGGTGTAATTAATAACCCTAATGCATTGGGATTAGGCTGTAATTTTATAATCGATGGAGTAGATTTAGGTGGTAAAAGAAGTAAACTTGGTTTACCTTCTTTTAACCAATCTTTCTTTTTCTCACCTTCTATTTTATTAACCTCTAATTGTGAGGAAGAGAGTTCTAGTTTTTCATTTGTTACAAGTCAAACAATTTTATCTGCTTCCTGGGATTTTGGTGATGGTACTACAGCATTAGG
Organism: Flavobacterium sp.; assembly: GCA_043772535.1. Classification (GTDB taxonomy): domain Bacteria; phylum Bacteroidota; class Bacteroidia; order Flavobacteriales; family Flavobacteriaceae; genus Flavobacterium. Next base: position 933 of record JAYVGC010000164.1, read on the forward strand.
TGTTAACCCCAGTCACACTTATGCAAATGCTAGTACTTATACGGTAAGCGTTAACGTAGTTACACCATTTGGGACAGGTTCAAATACTAGACAAATTACAATTCATCCGAAACCTATTTTATCAAATAGTATTATTTCACTCAAACAATGCGACGATAATAATGATGGTTTTAGTGCTTTTAATTTAACCGAAGCTAATAAGTTAATTGTTTCAAATACATCAGGCTTGACATTCACTTATTTTGAAACGCAAACAAACGCACAAGATAATTCTAATCGAATCACAAATAGTACGACTTATACAAATCAAATTGTAAGTAATGATCAAGTATTTATTCGTGTTGAAAATGCAAACGGTTGTTTTAGAGTAGCAACATTAAATTTGATAATTTCAACTACTTTAATTCCTGTAACTTTTCAAAAATCTTTCACGGTTTGTGATGATACTAATTCGGGTTCAAATACCGATGGTATGGCACTATTTGATTTTAGTTCTGTAACAGCACAAATTCGAGCTTTATATCCAATAGGTCAACTTTTAGATATTACTTACTATAAAAATTCAGCAGATGCATTGGCAGAACAAAATAATATTATAAATATTTCAAATTACACAAATTTAGGCTACCCAAATTCGCAAAACATCTACGTTCGTGTTGATAGTCAACTAAACAATGAGTGTTTGGGTTTAGGGCATCATATTACTTTAAACGTAGAAAAAATACCTATTATACAACCGCAAATTTTTAAAAAATGTGACGATAACCATGATGGTATTTTCGGTTTTGATACTTCAAATTTAACAAATAGTATTTTAAATGGCTTGTATAACGTTAGCTTGAACTTTTGGGATCAAAATAATAATCCACTACCAAGTCCTTTACCAAATCCTTTCAATACTAATTCACAAGTTTTAAGAGTGAGAGCTACTAATAACACATCTAAGGCTTGTTACTATGAGTCAACTATTACTTTTATTATTGATGATTTACCTGAAGCATTTCAAATTCCAATAAATTTGACTACTGTTTGCGATGATGAACAAAATTCAGCCAATCAAGATGGTTTATATTCTTTTGATACTTCAAGTTTTGAAAGCGCTCTTTTAGGTACTCAAACAAATATGATAGTAAAGTACTTCGATGGCACAGGAAATATATTAACGCCTCCATTACCAAACCCATTAGTTAGTGGCACACAAAATATTGCGGTAAAACTAATTAATCCATTAAATCGAACTTGTTTTGCAACAACGATTATACCGTTAATTGTACATCCAATTCCAAAAATTAAATTAAATGGGAATGAATTAATTTGTAGCGATAACCCATTATTTACAAAAAATATTGATGCAGGTTTAATAGATAGCACCACTAGATCAAATTACTCATATCAATGGTTTTTAAATGGTATTCCGTTACAATTTCAAATAAATTATGATTTGATAGTAAACACCCAAGGAGTTTATACAGTTCGTGTTACTAATTCAAACAGTTGTTCAAGAATAAGAACAATAACTGTTACAGCCTCAAATATCGCTACTATTGAAAATATTGAAGTTGTCGATTTATCAAACCAAAATTCTATCACTGTTCTAGCTTCAGGCCAAGGTGATTATGAATATAGTGTAGATAACATAAATTTTCAATCTTCAAACACTTTTGCAAATATTGAATCAGGGATTTATACCGTTTATGTAAAAGATAACAACGGTTGCGGTATTGCAACAAAAGAAATTAGTGTACTAGGTATACCCAATTTTTTTACACCAAACGGCGATGGTTATAACGATTTTTGGTACATTATAGGTGTGAATAAAAATTTAAGTACAAATATAAATATTCAAATATTTGACCGTTATGGCAAACTATTAAAACAGATTGATCCTTTAAGTCAAGGTTGGGATGGTACTTTTAATGGTAATCAAATGCCATCGTCAGATTATTGGTATGTTATTAAATTAGAAAATGGCAGAAATGTTAAAGGTCATTTTAGTTTAAAACGTTAATTTTGTAATATAAAAAAATATCACTACCTCAATCACCTGCATAAAATCGTCTACATATTGTTTTCTTGGCCCTCTTTGCAACAAAAAAAATCACTTTAAAAAACGAAAAAGTATATTTTACAACTCGATATAAAATAATAACAAACACATGCTTAATAAAATATTTTTAAAATTTTTTCACTGTCCCGTCACCTTAATTTAAGTTTTTGTAAATTACTATAAAAAATTATATTTACATACAACACGAATTTTTTTAAATACTTTAATTTACGTCGAATTTTTAATTTGTCGTACAACGAGTTTCCAGCAAATCGCATATCGCTATAAAGTAGTATAAGTTACGGTGCAAGCTTGATAAATTAACTTTTGTTTTACAAAAAATATAAGGTGGAACCTCACAAATATAAATTCTAATCAGTACATTTGCAAAAATTAATAGTTTCTTGAACGCAGCAACAATCTTAGTACAATCGAAATCAAAATTAATTGATTTTTTTGAAATCACCAAGGCACGTCTCGCTGTAAGCGTAGTTTTTTCATCTATTGCGGGCTATTTGCTAGGTTTTGATTCTGAATTTCCATTTGATTGGTTTACTTTATTTCTACTTGCACTAGGAGGCTATTGCATGGTTGGTGCCTCAAATGCCTTTAATCAGATAATCGAAAAAGACTTGGATGTATTAATGGATCGTACAAAAAGTCGTCCTGTTCCTTCGGGAAGAATCAATACAAATGTCGCACTTTTTATTGCAATATCTTTAACAATAATAGGCCTGTCGCTGCTATATTATATAAATCCTAAAACTGCCTTGTTTGGTGCAATTTCAATTTTTATTTATACATCGGTCTACACACCTTTAAAAACAATGACTCCGTTAGCAGTTTTTGTTGGTGCAATTCCTGGTGCAATTCCGTTTATGTTAGGATGGGTTGCAGCCACTAATAATTTCGGAATTGAAGCAGGAACTTTATTTTTAATTCAATTTTTTTGGCAGTTCCCACATTTTTGGGCAATCGGTTGGTTTTTATATGACGATTATGAAAAAGCAGGTTTTTTTATGTTGCCTAACGGAAAAAAAGACAAATCAACTTCAATGCAAACCATCTTGTATACAATTTGGACCATTGTTGCCTCGTTACTGCCTAGTTTAGGCTTTACAGGACAATTATTTATTAGTCCTATTGCTGCATTACTGGTTTTTTTAGCTGGATTATGGTTACTTTTTTACGCCATTAAATTGCACCAATTACAATCTACCAAGGCAGCAAAAACGTTAATGTTAGTAAGCGTTTCTTACATTACCTTGTTACAATTAATTTACATAATCGATAAATTTATTAGATAATTATGATGACCGAATTAGAATATAAATCACGCCAAAACCGTTCGTACAAACTACTGCTTTTATTCGCAATGATAAGCATGACCATGATGTTTGCAGGTTTAACAAGCGCATTTGTAGTAAGTAAATCACGCCGCGATTGGCTAAGCAACTTTGCTATACCATCAGCCTTTTATTACAGTTTAATAGCTATTATTTTGTGCAGCGTTACTTTTCATTTTGCCAAAAAAGCGATACAAAAAAACAACCGTAACACAACTACAATAATGTTGCTCTCTACTTTGGCACTAGGACTTTTTTTTGTTTTTTCGCAATTACACGGCTTTCAAGTGTTTTTTAAAAATGGCTTAGTACCTGTTGGTCCATCTAGCAAAATTACAATTACTTTTTTCTATGTCATTGTAATGGTGCACTTAGCACACCTTGCTGGGGGCATTATTTCATTACTTATTATAATTTATAATCATTTTAAACAAAAATACAATTCCTCGCAATATGTTGGTATTGAGCTTGGTGCTATGTACTGGCATTTTTTAGATTTGCTATGGATCTATTTATTTTTCTTTTTATATTTCTTTAAATAAGAAAAAAACGTAAATTTGAACACTTTTAATTAACAATTTTTATGGGATCTACAGTTTCTACTTCTCACGATGAAGAAAACACATGGGGCGGTGGCAATGAGCCATTAGGAGCAAGCTATGGTAAATTAATGATGTGGTTTTTTATCGTATCTGATGCGCTTACCTTTTCGGGATTTTTGGCTGCTTATGGTTTTTCACGGTTTAAATTTATAGAGACTTGGCCATTAGCTGACGAAGTTTTTACACACTTTCCGTTCATGCACGGCGTGGCCGCACCAATGTATTACGTGGCATTAATGACTTTTATCTTAATATTTTCGTCTGTTACGATGGTACTTGCTGTTGATGCCGGTCACCAATTAAAACAAGGCAGAGTCGCATTTTATATGTTTTTAACCATAATTGGTGGTTTAATTTTTGTTGGTTCACAAGCTTGGGAGTGGAAAAACTTTATTAAAGGCGAATACGGAGCAATCGAAACAAAGGGTGGAAGTTTGCTACAATTTGTTGACATTACTGGAAAAAGAGTAGCGCTTTCAGATTTTGCCGCAACATTACCAAAAGAGCGCGAACAATTAACACGAGGAAAAGGCCGTTGGTTTATGGCGGAAGGTTCACTACCAAACTACTCAGTTGCTGAAGTTATAGCCGGCTTTAAATCGCATCCGGACCTACTAGTTAGAACAGAAATTATAAATAGCGAAGCAACTTCAAAAACGGTTGTCGGTTTAAATGATAACAAAGCGTTAAACCAAGCAAAACACAAGTTTATTTTGTCACGAAAAGAATCAGAAAAGCGCTTAGAAACAGCTAACGTAGTGGTGGAAGGTGCTAATTTACATCGTAATGAATACGGGAGTAAGTTATTTGCAGATTTCTTTTTCTTTATCACTGGTTTTCACGGTTTTCACGTATTTTCGGGAGTTATCATTAACATCATTATCTTCATCAATATCCTTTTAGGAACTTATGAAAAACGACGAAGTTATGAAATGGTAGAAAAAGTAGGATTATATTGGCACTTTGTTGATTTAGTTTGGGTTTTTGTATTTACTTTCTTCTATTTAGTATAAATTATTTTAAAAAAGCATATCATGGCACATGAACACGTATCCAATTTAAAACGTATTTGGTTTGTTTTCGGATTACTATCAGTAGTAACTACAATAGAAGTATTTTTAGGAATTATGAAGCCAGAGGTACTTCATATGAACAATTTTTTAGGCATGAATTTACTCAATTGGATCTTTATTTTATTGACCATTTATAAAGCCTATTACATTGTATGGGCATTTATGCACATGGAAGGCGAAGTAGTTGCGTTACGATGGATGGTAGTTGGAACTGTAATTTTCTTGATTTTTTACTTAATCTTTATTTTGTTGACAGAAGCACATTATATTTTTGGTGTTTTTAAAGATGCTACAATAAAATGGAATTTTTAACATTATATTAATTAAAATTTAAGGTGCGTTATACGCACCTTTTTTTTATTTTTGTACTTATGAAAACAGCCTCAAAATTTCAAAAAAATCTCGTACTTATTACTTTGTTTATTTTGCCCCTAGTGGCGTACCTATTTTTTGCATCAGGAGTAAACAGCTTTGCTAAATTACCAACAATTACAAAAAACATCCCCGACGTTACCCAATATAAGTCTATTGATGGAAAAATAGTGACCTTGAAAAATAAAATTACTATTTTAGGATTTATGGGAAGCGATATTGAAAAAAATAAAGCAAGTTTCTTTAATTTAACCGAAAAAATCTATAATAAAAATCGGGAATTTAAAGACTTTCAAATCGTGATGATTGCTCCTGACGGAAAGCAAGCCGAAGTACAAGAACTAATGAAAAAAGTAAGTACTTTAACCAATTTATCAGGTTGGCATTTCGTTTTTGCAAGTAAGCCACAAATAAATACCTATTATAGTAAAATGAATTTGATTTTTAAATTAGATGAAAATCAATATACCCAAAACGTTTTTATAATCGATAAAAAACTTAATCTTCGCGGACGAAAAGGAAAATCGATTAAAGGAGATGAGGAATACAAAGAAGGCTACAATACTTTTAAAGTAAGTGAATTATACAATGAAATGAACGATGATGTAAAAATTATTTTGGCCGAATATCGACTAGCTTTAAAACGCAATCATAATGCTTCTAGACAAATTTAAATAATGAAAAACAAATCATACATCAGCATCTCATTCATTATTTTATTATTCGGCATTTATGCTATTCCACGAATTGTTACTCGTATAAAAAACGGAACAGTTGTTCAGAACGACCGCATGAGCTCACATAATGAAACGGCAATTGACACCAGTTTAGTACTTATTCATCAAGCGCCAAAATTCGAATTAATTAACCAAGATAATTTAAAAATTAATAACGCCACGTATCTTGGCAAGGTTCACTTAATCGGATTTTTTTTTACAACTTGCCCGAGCATTTGCCCAATTATGAATAAAAATATGGTTTTGATTCAAAACGAATTTAAAAATGAAAAAGCTTTTGGAATTGCATCAATATCTATAAATCCTGAGAATGATACACCACAAATTTTGAAAAAATATGCTCAAAATTATGGTGCTACGTTGCCAAATTGGAATTTTTTAACAGGCAACAAATCCACAATTTACAACATTGCAAACAAAGGATTTAATTTATTTGTTGGCCAAAATTCCAAGGCAAACGGTGGATTTGAACATTCCGGGTTAGTCGCCTTAATAGACAAAAAAGGTAATATTCGTTGCCGCAGAGATATAAATAACAATCCAATTATGTACTATGATGGCCTGGAAAAAACTGGTGTTGAAAACTTAAAAAAAGATATTAAAATTTTATTAAAAGAAAAGTAATGGAAACCAAATCGTTAGAAAAAAAATTTAATTTACCTATAATTGTTATTTCAATAGTTATACCTGTCGTTGTAGCTGTACTGTTTATGATTAAACTAAAAGATTTTGGAATACATGTAGCACCAATGCACTTTTTACCTCCCATATATGCTGCTATTAATGGAATTACGGCAGTTTTATTAATTAGCGCTGTTCTTGCAATTAAAAACGGCAAACGAATACTACACCGCTTTTTGATGACTACTGCAATTGCCTGTTCACTTTTATTCCTAGTTTTATATGTTGCATATCACATGACCACTGATTCAACTAAATTCGGTGGTGAAGGTGGTGTTAGATATGTCTATTTTTTCATTCTACTTTCGCACATCACTTTATCAATAACCGTGATTCCGTTAGTGCTATTTAGTTATGTTCGAGCCTTGGCTGGTGATTTTGTAGGTCATAAAAAATTGACTCGCTTTACATTTCCTTTATGGTTATATGTAGCAGTAACAGGCGTAATAGTTTACATTATGATTTCACCCTATTATGTTTCATAAAGCTCAAAAATCAATTACTGCTTTAATCGGATTTTGCCTATTTTTAATCGGATTTTCAGCTAGTTCACAGTGTGCCATGTGTCGAGCTTCATTAGAAAGTGAAGGAAATGTCGCGAAAGCAGAGGCTGTAAACGATGGCATTGTTTATTTAATGGTCATTCCGTATATACTAGTTGCAATAATTGGCTACATAATATATAAAATGTTCTTTAAAAAAAAGTAACCAACAATCCAAAACTTTAATAACCCTTTTCCATTCCGTCAATTGAAACTGTAATTTTACCCGACGTAGAAATGAACGCTATAATTGCATTTTGAGTTAGTTCAACCCTATCAAATTGAAAATCATCCAACGTACCATTTACAAAAACACCTTTCATTGGCGAAAAATTATTTAAATAGGGCAGCATACTATTTTTACCCTCGTCCAAATTAGATTGAATAGAATAGCGACAATTGGACTGAATTTTTTTTAAAATAACACCACTCAATAACCAATTCGCCGCTCGCGTTAAAATTCCTTTGGTGTTTAAAACATAATCCATATTGTCAAAAAAAATCTCTTTCGTTATTGGATTATAATTCGGTGTTCCCGATAAATAAATGGCTCCGTTTACACTTCCAATCATTTCTAATTCAACAATCATTTTGCTGTCTTTTTGCCATAAATTTACATTTTGAATTGTAATTTTACGGCTTCCAGAAATGAACTCTTTTCCTTGAAAGTTCTTAGTTATAATTCTTGAAGCACTTTCAAAGGTTGAAATAGCAGCAACGGCAGCAGTTGTTTTTTCGGGCATTTTAGTAACTGCTTTAAAAATAATTGCGTCTTTATTAAATAAATTTTTAGGCTGCAAACCCACCATTGTTTGCATATTACATTTCAAGCCTAAATTCATATTTATTTTACTTTTTTGTAATACTGCATCAGTAACATACACCTCAATCGGGACTATTTTGAACCACGTTTCATATTCCTTACTGACTTCGAATGGAGTACTTATTTTTTCTAAAACTTGAAGCACATAGGGTTTAAAATCGCATGATTTTTGTATTACTTCATCAATTTTTTTTGCCATTTTTGATTTAAATAATGACAAAGTTGGGTTAATGATATAGGTAATTGGCACTTTTTTTCCTGCAACTAAAAGGGTTGGACTTTCACTCCAATTAAAATCTTCAATTGTGGATATCGTATTCATTTTCCAATTCGATAATTTTACAGCGCTACTCATACTAATGGTTCCGTTCAATTCAATTTCGCGTGTGTCATTTAAACCTAAAAACGCTGTACCATACTTAAATTTAGCCCAAATTTTTAAAGGTATGACAGATAGAATTCTTCCCTCCTTTTCTATGAGTTTAATTGGAGCAGTTTTGGTAATTTTCATTTCAGTTTTGTCGTCGTCCAAATTTGCATCTTCATAAATCAATCCGAATAATGATTTATTTAACTGATTTTCAATTTCTTGCAAAGAAATATCCATTGGCATGGTTACAAATGAAGTAGTTGTTTTATACACAATTGGTACATTTTGGGAAGGTTGGGGCTTTGAAGTACTAATTTTTTGAGTGGTTGAACATCCTGTTGCAATCAATATAAAAAAAATATAAAGCGAAAAAAATTTCATATTCGTACGATTATTTTAAATAAAGCATAAAATTAGTAAAATGTTATTAAATACCATCAAATTATTTTTTTATTACTTAAATATCGCTACAACATCAAGATTGAACCTAAAGCAGCTATGAAGTTGCATTTAAAAAACCAGTACCTTTTGCGAATATAAAAAAAAGTAAAAGTAGCTTTACAAGAATTTATTCATGTTATTCGAAAATACATTTTTAATTTGAGATGTATAAAAGTTTGGTTACCCTACAATTTTTAAAAAATCATAGCAAAAAATATCCAATATTAAAGTAATGAATGCAACGCGCACAGCTATTTAAATTATAAAAAAGCCCTCTCGTTATCAAGAAGGCTTTAGCAGTTATATTACTTTCGATGATTATTTAAAAACTGGTTTTTGAACAACAGCACCATTTTTATCAAAATAAAACATTGGGATTTTCGTTTTTTCCAAACCGCTAATAACCTCAGATCCTTTTCCAACTACCAAAATTCTGAAATTATTGGCCATAAAATATTTATTTGCTATCCTTTGTACATCATCTGCGGTGACTGCATTTATATTTTTGATATAATTTTCATAAAAATCAGCTGGCAATCCTTCGGTTAAAATATTTAAAGCATATCTGGCAATTGTTGCTGGTTTTTCGACTTGCATTACAAAACGACCAACATAACCCGCTTTAACATTATTTAGCATTTCATCAGAAACTTTTTCGGTTCGAATTCGATTAATTTCGAACATAAATTGAACTACTGCACTGTCGGTAACCGCATTTCGAACTTGTGAATTGGCCTTAAATTTGCTCGAATTATATTTGCTTGCGCCCACGCTAGAGCGAGCCCCATAAGTCCAACCGTGTTTTTCGCGCAAATTCATGTTTAAATAGCTATTAAAGTCACCTCCTAAAATTTGATTTGCAACAATTACAGGAAAAAAGTCGGGGTCTGATAGTTTTAAATCTACTGTATTGATTACAGAAATTTCAGATTGAACCGCATTGGGCATGTCTACAAAGTTAATTTGTGAATATTGCACATTTTTCGGATTAGAATAAGTTAACTTTGGTGCGGTTCCTTTTATCCACGAACCAAACTCGATTTCAACTTTCTTTTTGATTTCATCATAATTAACATCACCAACTATAACTAGGTAGGCATTTTCGGGAACAAAATAAGTATTGTAGTTAGTTACCACATTTTGAAGTGTTACGTTTTTGATAGTTTCTTCAGATAAAAATTCACCCACTGGATGATTTTTACCGTAAGCCAAAACGTTTTCGACACGAGATGCTACTGCGGTAACGCTTTTTTCTTGCGTTTTCAATCCGTCTATTAGTTTTTCCTTTTCTTTATCTAATTCAGCTTGCGTAAAGTTGGGCATAATAGCACCCTCGGCCATTAACTCTAAAATACGATTACTATATTTTGATAACCCAGAAGCATTTGCACCAGACGAATAAAAACTAATTTCAGCGCCTAAAAAATCGATTTCTTCATTAAATTTATCCTTCGGTGTCTTGATTGATCCATCCCCAATCAAACTGCTTGTTAAGTTGTCAACTCCTTTTTTATTGCCTTCAGTAAAGGGAGCACGATCTAAAGATAAGTTTAATGAAATACGAGGTAACTTATGATTTTCGACCACTAAAACCTTTAAACCGTTTGGTAAACTAAAAGATTGTGGCTTTTTTAAATTTATTAATGGTGCCGGACCAGGCTTGGGTTGACTTCTGTCTTGTGCTTGCATAGTTAAGATTGAGAACAAAATAGATAGTAGTAAAGCTATATTTTTCATGTTCGTTTTTATTTATTATTAAGTATTTTATCTGTTGTAGGGACATAATCTAAAACCAATCTTTGGTTTGGATTTAGGTATTTTTTTGCCACATCTCTAATTTCTTCTTTTGTAATTGACCGATACATTTCTATTTCAGTATTTATCAAATTCACATCTTTATATAGCATGTAAAAAGTAGCTAAATTACCTGCAATACCTTCAATACTCGCATTTTCATTTACATAGTTATTGTCGTAAATGTTTTTTAACTTTTGTAGGTCGTTATCCGATATAAGTTCAGATTGTAAAATAAGAATTTCATCATCTACTTCTTTAATTAGGTCTTGCAGGGTAAAAGCACCTTGTGGCAAGCCATACAAAATGTAGCTGCCATAGTCTTCTTGGCTGTAATTAAAAGCTCCTATTTGTAAAGCCATTTTTTTATCATCTACTATTTTTTTATACAATCGAGAACTCTTACCATCGCTTAAAATTGTTGATATCATATCCAAAACACGCGCTTCTCTAGTTTTCATTGATGGTGTTCTGTATGCCAAAACGAACATTGGTTTTTGAATATTGTTGTCTTCATAACGTGCCTTCTTGGTACTTGTTATCGGCTCTTCGATGTACGTTTTTCTTTCAATTGGTGCTCCCCTTTTAATGTCGCCAAAGTATTTTTGAATCCAAGCCTTAGTTTGTTCCACATTAGTAATAGCACCAGCAACTACTAATACGGCATTATTAGGAATATAAAACTTTTTATTAAAAGCCTGAAATTCTTCTAATGTAGAAGCATCCAAATGTTCCATAGAGCCAATAGTCGTCCATCTATACGGATGCTTGGTAAAAATATTTTTCTTTACCTCAGGAATCATCTGCCCGTACGGCGAATTATCGTAACGAAGCCGCTTTTCTTCCTTTACTACTTCATTTTGAGTATTTACGCCAATTTGATTAATAACGGGATGTAACATACGCTCGGATTCCATCCATAAACCCAACTCTAAATTATTAGACGGAAAAACCTCGTAGTAATAGGTACGATCTTCGGTAGTATTAGCATTATTAGTACCACCGTTGGCAGTTACAATTTTAAACCACTCGCCCCTTTTAATATTGGCGGTACCCTCAAATAAAAGATGTTCAAAAAAATGGGCAAAACCAGTGCGGTCGGGCTGTTCGTCTTTTGCACCAACATGGTACATTACCGATGTGATTACAACTGGTGCCGATGAGTCGTTGTGCATAATTACATGCAAGCCGTTAGGCAAATCGTATTCTTCAAAAGCTACCTTTTGGGCAGAAATAGATGCTGAGAACATAAATAGTGAACTTAAAGCGATTAATGATTTTTTCATAAAACAATAAAAATTAGTTTGAACTTTAATTATTAGTCTAATTTGTTTTTTGTTGTACAAATATAATTAAAAGAAATGAGTACTAAAAAAGAAGTTTAACATTAGCAATTCTTTTTTAAAATTTAATTATTCACGATTGCACAAATCAAATTTTTATGTATCTTTGCAAACTAAATTAATTAATAAACAATTTGTTATGTACGCAATCGTAGAGATAGCAGGGCAACAATTTAAAGTAAGCAAAGACTTAAAGGTTTATGTTAACCGTTTATCTAATGAGGAAGGATCAAAAGTAAGTTTTGATAAAGTTCTTTTATTGGATGACGCTGGCACAATCACTTTGGGCGCCCCGGCTGTAGAAGGTGCTTCAGTAGAAGCTAAAGTGTTACAACACTTAAAAGGTGATAAAGTTATCATTTTCAAGAAAAAAAGAAGAAAAGGATACAAAAAAAGAAATGGTCACCGTCAGTATTTAACACAAATCATTATTGAATCTATTGTGGCAACAGGTACTAAAAAAGTAGCTACAGCTAAAAAAGTAGTAGAAGATGTAAAAGTACCGAAAGCTACGAAAGTAGCGAAGGGCGATGACTTAAAAATTATTGAAGGAATAGGTCCAAAAGCTGCTGAAGCGTTGGTTGAAGCTGGAATTGCAACTTTTGCAAAATTAGCTGCTACAAGTGCTGCGACAGTTAAAACAATTTTAGAAGGTAGTACTTCTAAATTATCACACCTTGACCCAACTACCTGGGCACAACAAGCTCAGCTTGCTGCCGATGGTAAAATGGACGAGTTAAAAAAATTACAAGATGAACTTAATGGCGGAAAAGCTGTTTAATCATTTAATTATAAACCTATAAAACCCAAAACATCATGGCTCACAAGAAAGGTGTCGGTAGTTCGAAGAATGGTAGAGAATCAGAATCGAAACGTTTAGGCGTTAAAATTTATGGTGGTCAAGCTGCAATTGCTGGAAACATTATCGTAAGACAAAGAGGTTCAAAACACAATCCAGGTGAAAATGTTTACATTAGTAAAGATCACACCTTGCACGCACGTGTAGATGGAGTAGTGAAATTTCAGAAAAAAAGAGATGATAAATCTTACGTTTCTATTATTCCTTTTGAAGCATAATTAGATATTTAAAATCTAGTTCTTAATAAAATCCGCTAAAAATTAGCGGATTTTTTTTGTGTTTTAAACTATCTTAAATTTAATGTATGCACAAAAGTACCTATTGATAAGCTAGATAGATCGTTATTTATTGTTTCAAAAGTCGAGATAAAGTTTGCAGTAAGTATTGAAATAAAAGTAAAAATTTTGGTATTTTAATTTGCCATAATATTAAAACTTAAAAGCCCTGTCTTTTTACTTTTAATAATTCGAAAAGTTATTGTTGGCAAAAATAAATAACGATGTATGCTAGACATATATGCGTTAAACAACACTTATGTGCTACTGGATTGAGGTAAAAATGATGTTAATGTATATCGCAAACGATTTTTTAAAGTATTGTTACAAAATACTCTTTTGATATTCAATGATAATCAGGACAAAGCATGCTCCAATTTTTCTTTCCATTTTTCCCAATTTGGAGATAATCTGTTTTGCAAATCATAAAATTCCTTGTTGTGATTGTGATGTACTAAATGACATAGTTCGTGAATTACTACATATTCAATGCTTCCTTTTGGGGCTTTTATTAATTCGGTATTTAGAATTATTTTGCCAGATTTTGTACAACTTCCCCAACGTTTTTGCATTAATCTTATGTCTAAAACTGGTTTTACAATTTTATATTTATTGAATTTTTCTAGAGAACTTTCTAATATTTCTTCAAAATGTATGACAGCTTTTTCCTTATACCATTCGTTTAGTTTTTTTTCTAAATATTCAGGATTGGCTTTTTTAGTTTTCATAATCATTGCACCTCTATAAAGTTTAATTTCATTTATAGTATCTTCAATGATTTGCAACTTATATTGTCTCCCTAAATACAAATGTGTTTCTCCATTAACATATTTACGTTCTGGAGTATTTGGCTTGTAACTACAAAAAAATGCTTGTTGTTTTAAAATCCAATTGGCTTTGGATTTTACCTTTTTATTAATGTCAATAATATTTGAATCATTTGGAGCAATAACCGACACCAAACCATTAGGCATTACTTTTATACCTAATGATTTTCTTGTAGCAAAAGACAAATTATATTCAATGCTTTTACTACCGTAATTTACTTGTTGGA
>JAYVGC010000165.1:0-44330 GCA_043772535.1 Flavobacterium sp.
ATGACTCCTCGCTACCAAAATTTGCAGTAAAATTGAATAAATTCATCGCTCTTTTTTTATCAAAGATAGACATTTTATTTAATTATGGGCAATTGCGGATAATCAATTTTTTTTTAATTATTCATTAAAAAAATGAATAATTGTTATGTTATATTGCGTTTTTTTACTGTGTGTACATAAAAAGCTTATTTTTTATCTAATAAACTGAAAATTACATTATTTATGTAATTTGAAATAAATTTCTTACACAGTTTTAAGGAAAAACCCTTGTTAATTTGGTTTTTATTTATAAATTTGCTTACTAATAATTTACTAAATAACATCAAATGAAAAAAAGTATTGTATTATTCATCGCATTATTAACTTTATACAGTTTTTCTCAAACTGCTAAGCCATCGCAGTTACTAAATATTGCTGCAAAGCAACGAATGATTGTTCAAAAATTATGTAAAGATAAAATCTATCACAGTCTAGGTATAAAGAACGAAGAAACTTTAAAATCAATTAACAACTATATTTTAATTTTTGAAACCAATTTAAAGGTATTAAATATGAATTTGGCAGCTACAAACGTCAAAACGAAAATAGAAAAAGTAGGTTTACTTTGGAATGCGTATAAAACAAATTTACAAGACGAAACAGATGTAAAAAATTCGGCAAGTGCAATTTATTATTCTAATAATGAAATTTTTAATTCGTGCGAAGCATTACTAAGTGATGTTTACGCTTATTTAGCAACTTTACCTAAAGACAGCGAAGAAAAGTTTAATCAAGAAGATTTAAATCAATTAGGTTCGGGCGCTAGAAAATTAAGAATGTTATCGCAACGCGTTTGTTTTTATTATGCCTATTATTTTAATGATATTGATAAAGTAGTAGCTTCGACCGAACTTCAAAGAGCATCTGATACTATTGATTTAATTTTATCAACTTTGGCAATAAACGAGAATAACACACCACAATCAGAAGTGATGATTAGTGAAATGCTAAACGACTGGCAATCGATAAAAAAGCCAGAATCTAAGCCTTTATCAACAAGTCTTCAATCGAAACCAGTCAATTTAATTACGATGTACGATTCAATGAATAAATTTTATGAAAAAGCAGATAAATTAGCAGCTTACAGTTCTTACTTATTAAAGTAAAAAATACAAATTTTTATAAGAAGTGAGATTTAAAATTAATTTGAATCTCATTTTTTATTTATGTAAACTCCATAAAAAAAGCCAATCTGGAGCGATTGACTTTTAAAGTTGCGATGTAACTCCATTTCTGAATTCGCTTTGCAAAGATACTATTTTTATTTTTAAAAAAACTATTAATTTTAATTAATTTCTTCTTTTTGTCCCATCATCATCAAATATGCTTTCAAAAAGGCATCAATTTCACCGTTTAGTACGCCTTCAATATTACTTGTTTCGCATCCGGTTCTAACATCTTTGACTAATTTGTAGGGTTGCATCACATAATTTCTTATTTGTGAACCCCACTCAATTTTCATTTTACCAGCTTCAATATCAGCTCGTTGCGATAATTGTTTTTTTAATTCAATTTCATACAATTGTGATTTTAGCATTTGCATGGCACGTTGTCGGTTATCTTGTTGCGACCGTGTTTCTGAACACTGAATTTGAATTCCTGTAGGTTTGTGAAATAACTGCACCTTAGTTTCCACTTTATTTACATTTTGTCCACCCGCGCCACTAGATCTTGAGGTTATGATTTCGATATCTGCTGGATTTATTTCAATTTCAATACTGTCGTCAACAAGCGGATAAACGTAAACAGATGCAAATGAGGTGTGTCTTTTGCCATTGCTGTCAAATGGTGAAATACGCACCAATCGATGCACACCATTTTCTCCTTTTAAATATCCAAAAGAATAATTGCCTTCTATTTCGAGTGTAACAGTTTTAATTCCCGCTACATCACCCGCTTGAAAGTTTAATTCTCTGATTTTAAAATTATACGTTTCGGCCCACATTATGTACATCCGCATTAGCATTTGAGCCCAATCACAACTTTCTGTGCCGCCAGCTCCAGCAGTAATTTGAATAACAGCACTTAATGAGTCACCTTCGTCAGAAAGCATATTTCTGAATTCGATATCTTCAAGATGGGTATTGGTCATTGAATACTGCTGATCTAATTCTGCTTCTGTGCTATCGCCTTCTTTAAAAAATTCATATATTATTTGCAGTTCCTCGGTATAATCGGTAGCTTTATTAAAATCGTCTACCCACTTTTTTTGGGAACGAAGGTTTTTCACTAGTAATTCTGCCTCTTTAGGTTTGTTCCAAAAATTGGGTGCAAATGTTTTTTCCTCCTCGTTAATTATTTCAATACGTTTTGCATCAATGTCAAAGATACCTCCTCAACGCACCAAGACGCTCTACAATTCCCTTTATTTGTTCGGTAGTTGTCATAAAATTTATTTGTTTATTATTTTTACAAAAATAGTTTATTATTTTTACAAAAATAGTTTTTTATTTTTGTTTCAACCTAGTTTTTGCCTTTTAGAAATCTATATTTATTAAAAAAAAAATCCAAAAACATACTTGCATTTGGATTTCTTACCTAAAGATATTCTTTTTATAATTCTTCGCTTTCTTTGTCAAGATACTCTTGAACAATTTCGATAGCGTTGGTAACTACGTCACTTAAAGCGGTAATAAAGCTTCCGTCGTGGGCACTATTCATTGCATGTTTTAGTGCTTCTACTTCTTTAGAAATTATTTCGTGGGTTACGTTTCGACCACTTTCTTCAATACCTGATAAAATTAAATTTACAATTTCATCTTCCGTCCTACCTCTTAAATATTTCTCTTGTCGGATGATGATATGATCAAACATTCTGCCCGCTATTTTAGCACATTCTTTAATGTCTTCATCACGACGGTCTCCCACACCAGCAATAATACCAATTTTTTTTGTGGCCTCTACACTTTGTAAAAACTCTTCAACACCTCTGTAACCTGATGGATTGTGAGCAAAATCGATTAAAACTTTAAATTTTTTGAACTCAAAAATATTCATTCTGCCTGGTGTTTGTGCGGCACTAGGTATAAATGTTTGTAATGAAAGGCTAATGTCTTCTGTTTTAAAGCCCCATAAATAACTTGCCAAACTTGCTGCTAAAACATTGGCAATCATAAATTTGGCTTTGCCACCTAGGGTTAATGGCACGTGAGTTGCTCGTTCAACTCTAATTTTCCATTCGCCTTTTTTTATGGTTATAAACCCGTTTTCATAAACGGCAACAATTTTTCCTTCTTTAGCAAATTGTTGTACCGTTGGATTATTTTCATCTAAACTAAAATAAGCAATATTACAATTCAAATCTTTTGCAATTTTTAAACAATGTGCATCTTCGGCATTTAGAATGGCCCAGCCGTCTTTTTTTATACTTTTTACCACGGTACTTTTTACACGCGCCAAGTCATCAAGAGTATGAATGTCGTTTAAACCCAAATGATCTTCTTGAATATTAGTGATAATTCCTATATCGCAACGACTGTATCCTAAACCTGATCGTAAAATGCCGCCTCGTGCAGTTTCTAATATGGCAAATTCTACAGTAGGATCTTTAAGAATATATTCGGCAGAAACAGGACCTGTTGTGTCGCCTTTTTCCATCATGTGGTTTTGAACATAAATTCCGTCTGAGGTTGTGAATCCTACTTTGTAGCCATTGTTTTTTACAATATGTGCGAGTAACCGTGTAGTAGTTGTTTTTCCGTTCGTGCCGGTTACGGCAATGATTGGAATTCGACTTGGTTTTCCGGGTGGATAGAGCATATCGATTACTGGTGCAGCAACATTTCGTGGTAATCCTTCTGATGGGGCAAGGTGCATTCTAAATCCAGGGGCAGCGTTCACTTCTAATATACATCCTCCGTTTTCTTTTAGTGGTTGTGTTAAATTTTCGGCCATAATATCTACACCACAAATATCCAAACCAATTACTCTAGAAATTCGTTCGCAAATAAAAATATTTTCGGGGTGCATCATGTCGGTTACATCTACTGATGTGCCTCCTGTACTTAAATTTGCTGTTGATTTTAAATATACCGTTTCTCCTGCTTTTGGAATAGTTTCTAGGGTGTAATTTAGTTTTTCGAGTAAATCAGTAGTGTCGCGGTCAACATCTATTTGAGTCAGTACATTTTCATGTCCGTAACCTCGTTTAGGATCTTGATTAGTAATTTCGATAAGTTGTTGAATTGTATTTTTTCCGTCGCCTTTAACATGCGCAGGTTCTCGTTTGGCAGCAGCAACAAGTTTATTATCGATTATTAAAACTCTAAAATCAAAACCGGTTATAAATTTTTCCACTATAATTCGGCGGCTGTAATTTTTTGCATACGCTAATCCTGCAACGGCGTCTTCCCAAGTTTTTACGTTGATGGAAGCTCCTTTTCCGTGGTTTCCGTCGAGCGGTTTTAAAACTATTGGATAGCCAATTTTATTTATAACGGTTGCTAAATCTTCTTCGTCTGTGCAAATACCACCATTTGCAACGGGTATTGATGCCAGTGAAAGTAATCGTTTTGTTTCTTCTTTATTACAAGCAATGTCAACCGCTATGTTGCTGGTTTTGCACGTAATTGTGGCCTGAAATCGCATTTGATTTACACCATATCCTAGCTGTACTAATGAATTTGTTCCTAAGCGAATCCATGGAATGTCACGAGCAACAGCTTCTTCAACAATGCTACCAGTTGATGGACCGAGGCGAACGCGTTCTCGAATTTCACGCATTTTTTGAATATCGGCGTCAAGATTGTATGGTTTTGCGGCAATTAACGCCTCGGCAATTGCAACGGCACTTTCGGCTGCAAAGAGCCCTACATTTTCTTCGGTGTAGCTAAATACTACGTTGTAGGTGCCGGGTGTTTTGGTTTCGCGGGTGCGCCCGAAGCCTGTTTCCATACCTGCGAGGGTTTGTATTTCGAGGGCAATGTGTTCAATTACATGTCCCATCCACGTGCCGCGATCGATTCGTGAAAAAAATCCTCCTCGAACGCCTTCAGAGCAGCGATGTTCTATCATTGTTGGGAACATGAATTCGATTCGTTCGCGAAAACCTTCAATTTTATTGGTTGGAAATTGTTCCATTTCTTGTAAATTCAAACGCATTTGAATTAATTTTTTGCGTTGCACACTCCAAATATTGGGTCCTCGAAGGGCTTGAATTTTTAAAATTTCCATAGGTATAATAAGTTTATTTCTTGTTTTTGTTTATTGCAATTGTTAAAAATAGAAAAATTTTGAATTAAAATACCATATTTTATAAATAATTTGTTTTTTTATTTTTTTATTTTATTTTTTGATTGATAATCAGAAGATTAATTTTTGAAAAAGTTTAAAAATAGATGCTTGTAAAAAATAGTTATATTACTTAGCCCTGATTGCAGTGGCATCCTTTGCCTTTTTCGGGCAAAGATAAAACGAAAAGCAGGACTGGGGTTTTTATGAAAACAAGGTAGTGTGCTTCTAAAAAAATAAATGAAAAGCGTTGGTTTATTTTAAGATTTTGTTATTTTTACCAAATGGAAATTAAAGGAAAGCTAATAATTATTGGTGGGGCAGTAGATAAGGGCAGTTTTACAGAGACCGATTTGGATAAAAGTGCTATTAAAAATTTGAATTTTTTTGAAACTGGAATCCTAAGGCGAATTTTGAATGAGTCTAAAAATGGTTCGGATTCGAGAGTTGAAGTGATTACAACAGCATCAAAAATACCGAAAGAAATAGGTGCGGAGTATGTTAAAGCTTTTGCTTACTTAAATGCTAATAATGTTGGTGTTTTGCAAATTGAGCGTCGTGAGCAGGCAATGGATGCTTCGGTTTTAGATCGTTTAAAGGCGGCTGACGTTGTGATGTTTACAGGTGGTGACCAATTGCGATTGACCTCGATTTTAGGTGGTACTCCTTTTCATGATATTTTACTTGATAAGTATAAAAATGAAAATTTTATTTATGCGGGCACGTCTGCAGGTGCAGCTGCTGCTAGTAATAATATGATTTATCAGGGTAGTAGTAGTGAAGCACTGTTAAAAGGGGAAGTAAAAATCACGAGTGGTTTAGGGTTAATTGATGGCGTTATTATTGATACTCATTTTGTTCAAAGAGGCAGAATTGGTCGGCTTTTTCAATCGGTGGTTGGTAACCCTAAAATACTAGGAATTGGTTTGGGCGAGGATACAGGGCTTTTAATTACGAACAATAATTTGATGGAAGCCATTGGGTCTGGATTAGTTATACTTGTGGATGGACGAGAAATAAAAGATACCAATTTAACACAGGTTGAATTGGGGCAACCTATTTCGATTAATCATTTGGTTACACACGTTTTGAGTATGCACGATACGTTTGATTTATCGACATTTAAAATGCACATTCAGAGTTCACAATATGTTTGATGTCACATAAATTATAGATTATTATTTATATTTAAGTATTATTAAATATAGTATTGAAAATAAATTAGTTGTATAATTAATAAAAGCAGAATATTTAAAAAATGAAAATAATTATTCATGGTGGTTTTTTTTCGGAGTCGTTAACAAATAGCGAAACAAAAGCTGCCAAGCAAAGTGCATTATTGCGCATTGTAAAAAGTGGTTATGACTATTTAAAAAGTCATTCGGCACTAGAAACGGTTGTATTTGTAGTTTCACAACTTGAGGACGATGCCCTTTTTAATGCGGGTATAGGGTCGCAAATTCAAAGCGATGGAAAAATACGAATGAGTGCCTCAATAATGGATGGTTTTACCCAAAAAATGAGTGGTGTTATTAATATTGAACAAGTTAAAAATCCGGTTCAGGTGGCACAAATTTTGTTAGACGAAGACGATAAGGTTTTAGGTGGAAGTGGTGCTACTAATTTTGCAAGGCAACACGGATTCGAAGAATTTTCAACAGAAATTCCGCAACGAAAATTAGAATTTGAATCCAAATTGAAATCGAATGGCATTGGAACAGTTGGTTGTGTTGCTTTGGATTTACAGGGTAAAATTGCTGTTGCAACATCAACCGGTGGAAAAGGATTTGAAATGGCAGGGCGAATATCTGATTCGGCAACGGTTGCAGGTAATTATGCGAATCGATTTTGCGGTGTAAGTTTAACGGGGGTTGGCGAAGATATTGTGAGTGGTGCCGTTGCAGCCAAAATTGTAACTAGAGTTACAGATGGTTTTAGTATTGAAAAAGCGTTTGCGAAAACATTTTTAGAATTAGTGCCGTTCGATGGTTTTGCAGGTGCCATTGGTATTGATAATTTTGGAACTATTTTTCATCAAGATTCGCATCCGAGTATGGTTTATGCGTGGACTGATGGTGAAAATGAAGGTGTTTTTAAATAAAAAATTCCGTGGAAACGATTTTTAATCTAAAGTTAAGGCTCCTAAAATTTCTTCGTACATAAATGGTCCTCCCGGATATTTGGCTGTATAATCTAAATTCATCCAAATTTGCCCGCGTTCATCAATGTGGTAATTAATTGCTTTGTTTTTACTTTCGGTTTCAAAAAGTTGTTTTTTTATCAAGTAATTTATGGCTTCTAATTGCGACTTTTTTCCAATTAAAATTTCTGGATATATATGACCATCGGTATGAATTAGCCGTGGTATGCCGCCAATTGCTCGAATGCAAGCTGCCATTAAAATTGAGTGGTCATCGCAATCGCCAGATAAATACGTAACCGATTCACTTGCTGAGGCAATATATTCTTTGTTTTTTGGATCATTAACGTAGTTCCAATTGGAATTTATTTCTTTAAAAACTGCAAAACACTGAATTGTAGTTCTATAATCTTGATAACCACGAATTTCTTTAAAGTATTTTGTTGTGGCCATCAAAGCAAAATTTCTAACTTTTGGATTTTCAAAATCAATAGCATTTAAAATTTTACTTTTATTGGGAAAAGGAAGCATTTTTTCGATGATTATGTCTTGCGGAAAAGGATCGTTAACCATTGAATAGATGATGGATTGATAATCTTCGGAAACAGCTTTAAAACCATAATTACCAAAAAGAGTTCCGAAAAGTAAAATAATTATATAAATAAGAACACTTATTAATACAATTTGACGCAATTGTAGCAGTACGAAATAGAAGAAGAATGCAAAAAAGAGAAATAAAAAAATACGATCCAAATTCCAAACTAAATTGAGATTTACAATGTTTTGATGGGCAATGATAAAAACTGGAATAGTAAATAAAAGTGATAAAATAACGATAATAATCAAATCCCAAGGTTTATTTACATGAAATTTATTTTGAAAATTCTCGAAAAGTTGCTTGTCAATTTTTATCATTTTTTTTCTAGAAAAAAGTTATAACACTTTGATCAACGATGTAAAAGTAGTTTTTTTATCAATAATTTCAAGTTCAAATAATTGATTTTGAATAGTAGTAACCTCATTTTCTGTAAGATTTTTTTGTGACCACTTCGTTAGCGCTAGCCATTGATTAATATCTTCTACTTTTTGATTGTATTTTAAAGCCAAAATATTTTCGATATTTTTAATTGTTTTGAACTTTTTTGTTTTTGCGTTTATAATATTTAAAATCGCCTTGATTTGCTCAGAATGAGTTTCTAAAATTTCATTTCTAACCGCAATTACAAAACTAGGCCATGGCGTAGGAAAATCGCCAAGTCGTTTAAAAATTTGGGCATCTACAAGTGGTTTTGTCATAAAATGTTCCCACATAAAATAATCGGCTGTACCCGTTGCTAAACTTTTAATTGCGCCATCAATGGTATTTACAACTTCAAATTTAAGATTGTTTGTATTCCAACCGCACTGTTTAGCATGAACAATACTCATTAAATGTGAGCCTGAGCCATAGCGAGATATGGCAACTTTTTTGTTTTCTAAATCAGAAATAGTTTTTAATGAAGAATTTACATCAACATGAATTCCCCATAATAATGAACTTTCAACGTACGTTTGAACAATTTTTGATGGGTTTTTTGCAATAATATCTTTAATTATGCCCTCAGTTAAAATTATAGCAATATCAGTAGTGCCTTCACTAAGCATTTTACATAACCTTCCTGTTCCTTCAGGTACATTTGTCCATTGTAAATGGATACCAAATTTTTCAAATTCGTTATTTTCTATACATAAATGCCAAGGTAAATTAAAATGTTCGGGTACACCAGCTATTTTTAAAGTTTTCATTTTACTAATATATTTCGATTTTTTGCTTCGTACCAATTCCATAAAATTCCATCTTCAAGGTATTTTTCACATTCAATCATGCCAATTTTTTGAAGAATTTTA
Source organism: Flavobacterium sp. (assembly GCA_043772535.1). Classification (GTDB taxonomy): domain Bacteria; phylum Bacteroidota; class Bacteroidia; order Flavobacteriales; family Flavobacteriaceae; genus Flavobacterium. The sequence continues at coordinate 9,296 of JAYVGC010000165.1, forward strand.
TTTGAAGCTATATTTTGCGAATGCGCAGAGGCATTCATCATTAAAATACCCATCGTATTAAAACCATAATCCAACCAAGCAAAACTTGCTTCAGATGCATAACCTTTTCCCCAATAATTCTCGTTTAAACGATAGCCAATATCATAAAAATGATTTCTATTATTGACTTCAATTGTATTAAACTTTAATCCTGCCCATCCGATTAGCTTATTTGTATTTTTCAAAATCATTACAAATCTACCAATATTATTTGTTTCGTATTGTTTACGAACTAAATTAATCGATTCATTTATTTCATCTATCGAAGCAGTAGGTTTGTTCCATAAGTATTTATGAACATTGGTATTTGCGTCCATTTCAAATAGTGATGCTGCATCGTCGTGACGCATTTCTCGCAATAAAAGTCGTTCTGTTTCTAAAATTAGTTTCATGTTTTTGTTTTTACTTTTTTATACGTAAATAAAAGTAAATTATCATTTTACAAGTTGTAGTACAAATTGTTGAATAGCTGCAATTATTGTGCTAATTTTTCTAAAGTATATGCAATTAATTCATCAACTGCTTTGTACGGATCGGCACTAAAAGTTCCTAAGGCACGATTTGCAATTATGGCATTTAGCGACAAACATTTGTGACCTAACAGTGCCCCAAGTCCGTATATTGCCGCTGTTTCCATTTCTAAATTAGTAATTCTGTTATTTTCAAACTCAAAGTTATCCATTTTAGAATTTAGTGCGTTGTCTTGTATAGCTAACCGCAATATTCTTCCTTGTGGACCGTAAAATCCGCCTGCTGTTGCCGTAATTCCTTTAAAAATTTGGTCACTTTCAATAATTTTCTCTAATTTTTTTGAACATGATACGGCATAAGGACGTCCTTTTTTAACATCCCAATTGGTGTGTTTTATAAATGCATCCTCAAGCTCTTTATTTGTAATTTTATCTATTAAATAGGAGCGAAGCATGTTGTCTAGTCCCAAACCAATAGTATTCATCACAAAACTGTCGCACGGAATGTCACTTTGTAATGAACCCGAAGTACCAATTCTGATAATATTAAGCGATGTTAAAGTTTCTTTAGGAATTTTAGTTTTTAAATCAATATTTACCAATGCATCCAATTCATTCATAACAATATCAATGTTATCGGGTCCAATTCCGGTTGAAAGTACTGTAATTCGTTTGCCCTTAAAAATACCTGTTTGGGTTTTAAATTCACGTTTTTGAGTAGAAAATTCAATTTTTTCAAAGTTTTGGGTGATTTTTTCTACTCTATTTTGGTCACCCACAAATAGTATATCTTGTGCAATATGTTCTGGCTTCAGGTTTAAGTGATAAACACTTCCGTCCGGGTTTAGTATTAATTCTGATGATTTTATCATTAAATATAGTGTTTAATTTTGTTATTATTTTTGATGCTTCGTTGTATAACGCAATGTTTATCCGCCTACACGTTTTGTTTTAAATCCTTTTTCTTGTAGTAGTTTCATGATGTTATCTCTATAATCACCTTGAATAATGATAACGTTATCTTTAAATGTGCCTCCCACACTCAATTTGGTTTTAATTTCTTTTGCTAATAATTTAAAATCCTCATCAAGTCCTTCATAGCCTTCAATAATAGTAATTGGTTTACCTTTTCGCTTTTCAAATTTGCAAATCATCGGTTCGATTTGAACATATAATACATGCTCTGTTTTCACCTCAGTATCGGTTTCTTGCAAAATATGTTCCGGAAAAAGGTTTTTTAACTGGTCTTGTAAGTCCATGATTTTATGTTTTATGACAAAACGATTTATTCAATTTATACGTTTTATTTTGTTTTTAATTTAATAAGAAAAGACATCAAGCAAGCTCAATGTCTTTTTAAGGGCATAAAATTTATAATTATTTTTTTATTAATCCCAAATCTACCAATCGTTCATATAAAAAGTCACCCGCAGAAATGTCGTCGTATTTTTTTGGATTTTCAGCATCAATACAGTTCTCCAAAACATCTAAACGCATATCGCTAATTGGGTGCATAAAAAACGGAATAGAATATCTTGAAGTCCCCCACAATTCTCGTGGCGGATTAACCACTTGGTGAATTGTCGATTTCAATTTATTATTTGTATGCCGGCTCAACATATCACCCACGTTTATAACCAATTCGTCAGGTTCGGCAACGGCATCAATCCACTGCCCATCACGGTTTTGAACCTGCAATCCTTTGCCTTGCGCACCCATCAACAATGTAATTAAATTAATATCGCCATGTGCTGCTGCTCTAATAGCATTTTCGGGCTCTGTTGTAATTGGCGGATAATGAATTGGCCTTAAAATAGAGTTGCCGTTATACCCATATTGATCAAAATAAAACTCATCCAAACCCAAATGCAGTGCTAATGCACGCAGAACATAAATACCGGTTTTTTCTAATTTCTGATAGGCTACTTTACCAACTTCATTAAACTTTGGTAATTCTGTAACTTCAACATTATCAGGGTATTCATTGGCATATTTTGAATCTTTACTTACATATTGACCAAAATGCCAAAATTCTTTTAAATCGCCTTCTTTTTTACCTTTTGCATGCTCTTTACCAAAAGAAACATACCCTCGTTGACCTCCAATACCCGGAATTTCATATCCAAATTTCGTTTCTAATGGCAAACTAAAAAAATTACGAATTTCTCCGTACAACTCATCCACCAAAGTGTCATCTAAAAAATGACCTTTTAAAGCCACAAAGCCAATTTCTTCAAACGCTGTTCCGATTTCATTTACAAATTTTTGTTTACGTGCCGGATCATCCGACAGGAAATCACGCAAGTCCACACTTGGAATATTTTGCATAGTACACTTGTTTTGTTAATAACTCAACCATTATAAAGTCAAGCATTACAAATATAAACACTTTTTTCAATCTTCAAAATCAAAGTTATCAACAATTTTTATTTGAAGCTATTTCCAGCTTTTCGTTACAAAGTTTTTTCAAACTCCTTTTTTTGTTGGTCTTTAAATGCGCTTCCGTTGGTCGCAATTTTAACACCACAAAAAATAGTCGTTTTTCAAAAACGTTTTCCACTTCAATCTGGGCTAGTACATTTGCTTTTCAAGGCCATTTTTTTTAATTATAACTTTCAAATTCATAATATATTAATCTCTTTTTAGTACTTTTGAAGCGAAATAAAACAAACTAAAATGAATTTCGACCGACAAAACCTTTCTAATTTAAAGTTGCTAGATTTATATAAACAACTTGTAAAACCCCGAATGATTGAAGAAAAAATGCTTATTTTGTTGCGTCAAGGTAAAGTATCAAAATGGTTTTCGGGCATTGGTCAAGAAGCCATTTCAGTTGGGCTTACTGCCGTTTTAGATCCAGACGAATATATATTACCAATGCATCGCAATTTAGGCGTTTTTACCTCACGCAATATTCCGCTGCACCGATTGTTTTCCCAATGGCAAGGCAAAAAATCAGGTTTTACAAAAGGCCGCGATCGTAGTTTTCATTTTGGAACACAAGAATTTAATATAATCGGTATGATTTCGCATCTAGGGCCACAATTGGGCGTAGCTGACGGAATCGCATTAGCGAATAAATTAAAACAAAACAACAAAATTACCGCAGTTTTTACTGGCGAAGGAGCTACATCTGAAGGTGATTTTCATGAAGCATTAAATATTGCTGCCGTGTGGGATTTACCCGTATTATTTATCATCGAAAACAACGGTTACGGCCTATCAACCCCCACAAGTGAACAATACCGTTGCGAAAATTTGGCCGATAAAGGAATTGGGTATGGCATGGAGAGTCATATTATTGACGGAAACAATATATTAGAAGTTTACAACAAAATTTTAGAATTAAAAACTTCATTGCAACAAAATCCGCGTCCCGTATTGCTTGAATTCAAAACTTTTCGCATGCGAGGTCACGAAGAAGCAAGTGGAACAAAATATGTGCCTCAAGAATTAATGGACGAGTGGGCTGCTAAAGACCCAATATCAAATTTTAAAGCGTATTTATTACAAATTGGGGTGCTATTTGAAGAAATGGATTCAGAAATAAAAGCTAAAATAAAAGCTGAAATAGACGAAAACTGGTCCAAAACTGTAGCGGAACCCGATTTTGCAGCTAATTTACATGAAGAATTAAATGATGTCTATAAAAAACATAATTATCAAGACGTTATACCAGAAAAAGAAACCGAAAATATTCGGGTAGTAGATGCAATTTCGCAAGCATTATTTCAATCGATGGAGCAACACCCTAACTTAATAATAATGGGACAAGACATAGCAGAGTATGGCGGTGCTTTTAAAATAACCGAAGGCTTTGTTGAAAAATTTGGAAAAGAACGAGTTAGAAATACACCAATTTGCGAAAGCGCCGTAGTTGCTGCCGCAATGGGCTTATCAATAAATGGTCATAAAGCGATAGTAGAAATGCAATTCGCCGATTTCGTGTCCTCAGGATTCAATCCGGTTGTAAACCTATTAGCAAAATCGCACTATCGTTGGGGCGAAAATGCCGATGTTGTAGTTCGAATGCCCTGCGGAGGTGGCACACAGGCAGGTCCTTTTCACTCACAAACCAATGAATCATGGTTTACCAAAACACCTGGTTTAAAGGTCGTATATCCTGCCTTTCCGTACGATGTAAAAGGATTACTAAATACCGCAATTAACGATCCAAATCCGGTACTGTTTTTTGAGCATAAGCAATTGTATAGATCCATTTATCAAGATGTTCCTAAAAATTATTATACCATATCTTTCGGCAAAGCTGCCTTAATAAAAGAGGGGCATCAAGTTACAATAATTTCATTTGGCGCAGGCGTTCACTGGGCTTTAGAAACATTATCAAAAAATACTGATATTCATGCTGATTTAATAGATCTTAGAACATTGCAACCTTTAGATACAGAAACTATTTATACATCCGTAAAAAAAACAGGTAGATGTATTATTTTACAAGAAGACTCGATTTTTGGCGGCATGGCAAGCGATATCTCGGCGTTACTTATGGAAAATTGTTTTACGCATTTGGATGCTCCTGTAAAAAGAGTTGGAAGTTTAGAAACTCCAATTCCATTTGTAAAAGCTTTAGAAGATCAGTATTTACCAAAATTACGCTTTGAAAACGAATTGAAATTGCTACTTAATTTTTAAATTACTGATAAGTTATTTATAAACGTAAAAAAAATTGTACAATTTTAATAGTAAGCACTAATTTTTAAATGTACTACACGAATAACGATTTTAATTTTTAGTAGACGTACACAGCAAACACAAAATAAAGATAATTTCAATTCGATGTAAATTGATGACCAATAAACTTAAAATTTTTAACGATCCTATTTATGGTTTCATTACCATACCCAACGGCTTAATTTATGATTTAGTGCAGCATCCATATTTTCAACGTTTGCGTAGAATTTCACAAATGGGATTGACTTACTTAGTTTATCCAGGAGCACATCATACCCGTTTTCATCACGCACTAGGTTGTTTACATTTGATGCAAAAAGCGGTACACACACTTAAATTTAAAGGGGTTTTAATTTCACGTGAAGAGGAAAATGCATTGTTTATAGCAATACTTTTACACGATATTGGACATGGTCCATTTAGTCATGCGCTCGAAAATAGTATTGTTGAAGAGGTGCATCATGAATCAATTTCACTACTTTTTATGAACGCTTTGAACATAGAATTTAAAGGTAAATTAAATTTGGCTATTCAAATTTTTAAAGGCGATTATGACCGCAAATTTATGTTGCAACTTATTTCTAGCCAACTAGATATGGATCGTATGGATTATTTAAAACGCGATAGTTTTTATAGTGGTGTAGCCGAAGGAAATATAAATTCAGACCGACTAATTCAGATGCTAAATGTACAAGATGATGTTTTGGTACTAGAAGAAAAAGGTCTTTATTCTATCGAAAAATTTTTAATGGCGAGGCGATTAATGTATTGGCAAGTTTATTTACATAAAACTAGCGTGGTAGCTGAAATGACGTTGACTAAAATTTTGAAAAGAGCAAAAGAATTATCTCAAAAGGGAACTATTCTAGAATGCAGCAAACCTCTTTTATATTTTTTAACGCATAAAATTTCAATTGATAATTTTGAGAAAACAGCATTAGAAATATTTTCACTTTTAGACGATTTTGATGTAATGAGTGCCCTGAAAAATTGGCAGTTTAACGATGATTTTGTTTTGAGTTCGCTGTCGAAAATGATATTAAATAGAGATTTACTAAAAATTCAAATGCTTGATGCAAAGTCAAATCAAGTACTTTTAGATAAATATAAAAAAACTTTTGCTATATTACACCACATTTCAGAAAAGGAAGCGTCCTATTTTGTTTTTAAAGGGAAATTAAAAAATCAAGCATATAATAAACAGAGTGAACCAATTAGCATCTTAAAAAAAGACAAAACGGTCGAAAATATATACGATTCTAGTGATCAATTACAGCTTAAAGCACTCTCAAAGCCGATTACAAAATATTATATGTGTTTTCCAAAAGTCATAATCGACGGTGAAAATTAAATAAAATTTTATATTTTTGTAAAGATGAAATTTACAGCAGAACAAATTGCGGGCATATTAGAAGGCGAAGTAATAGGTAATCCTAATGCCGAAGTACATACATTATCTAAAATTGAAGAAGGAATACAAGGCTCATTGACGTTTTTGGCAAATCCCAAATATCAAAATTTTATTTATACAACTAAAGCAACAATCACTATTGTGAATAAATTGTTCGAACCAGAACAAAAAATTACTACAACATTAATAAAGGTTGACGATGCGTACAAATCATTTTCTAAACTATTAGAATACTACAATCAGGTAAAATTAATGAAGTCGGGAATAGAACAACCTTCAGTAATTTCTGAAAACGTAGTATACGGCGAAGGTCTTTATCTGGGAAGTTTTGCCTATATCGGAAAAAACGTAAAAATTGGAAAAAACGTAAAAATTTACCCAAACACATTTATAGGTGATAACGTATCAATTGGCGATAATTGTATTTTCTTTGCAGGTGCAAAAATATACTCCGAATCGATAATTGGCAACAATTGTACCATTCATTCGGGCACAATAATAGGATCTGACGGATTTGGTTATGCACCACTCGCAGATGGAACTTATAATAAAGTACCTCAAATTGGAAACGTAGTTATTGAAGATAATGTCGAAATAGGAGCGTGCACAACCATTGATCGAGCTACTTTAGGTTCAACTCTTATTAAACGCGGAGCCAAGCTTGACAATCAAATTCAAATAGCACATAACGTAGAAATAGGCGAGAACACGGTAATTGCATCACAAACGGGTATAGCAGGATCATCAAAAATAGGAAAAAACTGTCAAATTGGTGGTCAAGTAGGTATAGCAGGGCACTTAACAATTGGCGATGGCGTTAAGATACAAGCGCAATCAGGTGTTGGACGAAACATTAAAAACAACGAAACCTTGCAAGGAAGCCCAACTTTTGGCTACACTGCTTTTAATAAATCATACATACATTTTAAAAATTTGCCAAAAATTGTAAATGAATTAGAAGCATTAAAAAAAGTAATAAATAAATAAGTAAATAATTAAATTCGTGTGCAAACTGAAAAATTAGTAACCAGCCAATACCTTAACCTAATTTATCTGTTTAAAATCAAAAGAAATAAAATATTATGACAAAACAAAAAACCATTAAAGAAGCCATATCGCTTACAGGCGTAGGCTTACATACTGGAAAAGAAGTTAAAATGACCTTTAAACCCGCTCCAATAAACAATGGCTATACTTTTGTGCGCGTAGATTTAGAGGGAAGTCCTATAATTGAGGCAGATGCAAATTATGTAATCAATACGCAGCGAGGCACTAATTTAGAAAAATTAGGAGTAAAAATTCAAACATCAGAACATGTTTTGGCCGCTTTTGTGGGTTGTGATGTTGATAATGTAATCATAGAGTTAAACGAATCGGAGCCACCTATTATGGATGGTTCGTCAAAATTTTTTGTAGAAGCAATTGAAAAAGTAGGAATTGAGGACCAACCCGCAGACAGAAAATATTATGTAGTTAAAGAAAATATTTCGTTTTTAGATGAAGCAACAGGCAGCGAAATATTAATTATGCCATCAGACGAATATCAGGTCACGACTATGGTTGATTTTGGAACCAAGGTTTTAGGAACTCAAAATGCCACAATGAAAAGTATTTCAGAATTTAAATCTGAAATATCTAGTTGCAGAACATTTAGTTTTTTACACGAATTAGAAAATTTGTTGGACAACGGTTTAATAAAAGGAGGCGATTTAAATAATGCAATTGTGTATGTTGACAAAGACATATCAATAACCACGATGGAAAATTTAAAAAAAGCATTCAATAAAGAATCAATTAGTGTAAAAGAAAACGGCATATTAGATAATCTAACCTTGCACTATCCTAATGAAGCTGCTCGCCACAAACTTTTAGATGTTGTAGGTGATTTAGCACTGATAGGAGTTCGATTAAAAGGAAAAGTAATAGCCAATAAACCAGGCCATTATGTAAATACACAATTTGCAAAAAAATTATCAAAAATTATAAAAATCGAAGAGCGAAACCATGTGCCTGTTTATGATTTACATGCAGAGCCATTAATGGATATTCATAAAATTATGAGTATATTGCCACACAGACCGCCTTTTTTATTTATTGATAGAATTATTGAAATGTCTGAAAGCCACGTTGTCGGTTTAAAAAATGTGACCATGAATGAACCTTTTTTTGTGGGACATTTTCCTGAAGCACCAGTAATGCCAGGGGTAATAATTGTTGAAGCTATGGCACAAACCGGTGGCGTATTAGTATTAAGCACCGTGCCTGATCCCGAAAATTATCTTACTTTTTTTATGAAGATGGATAATGTAAAATTTAAACATAAAGTACTTCCAGGTGATACATTGGTTTTTAAATGTAACTTAATTACACCCATTCGGCGCGGTATATGTCACATGCAAGCTAACGCATATGCAAACGGAAGGCTAGTAGCGCAAGCCGAATTAATGGCGCAAATTGCCAAAAAATAAAATAATTTCTTATGAATCAACCTTTAGCATATGTTCATCCAGGAGCAAAAATAGCACGAAACGTAGTTATTGATCCTTTTACAACGGTTCATAATAATGTAGAAATTGGCGAAGGAACCTGGATTGGTTCAAATGTAACCATTATGGAGGGCGCAAGAATAGGAAAAAACTGCAATATTTTTCCAGGCGCAGTTATTTCAGCAGTGCCACAAGATTTAAAATTTGGAGGTGAAGACTCACTTGCAATAATAGGTGATAATACTACTGTTAGAGAGTGTGTTACAATTAATAGAGGCACCTTAGCATCGGGTCAAACAAAGATTGGTAAAAACTGTTTAATAATGGCAACTGCACATATTGCTCATGATTGTCACATTGGTGATAATGCCATTATTGTAAACGGCGTAGCACTCGCAGGGCACGTAATTGTTGGTGAATACGCCATTATTGGAGGCCTTGCCGCTATTCACCAATTTATTCATATTGGTGATCATGCCATGATTTCGGGCGGATCTTTAGTTCGTAAAGATGTTCCACCATTTACCAAAGCAGCAAAAGAACCACTTTCTTATGTTGGAATTAATTCAGTAGGATTAAGACGACGCGGCTTTACAACAGATAAAATAAGAGAAATTCAAGAAATTTATCGAATTTTATATCAAAAAAATTATAATACAACGCAAGCAGTAGGTATTATAGAAGCTGAAATGGAAGCAACGCCCGAAAGAGATGAAATAATCCAATTTATAAGAAACTCGTCAAGAGGAATAATGAAAGGATACTCCGGCGCTGGATAAAAATAAATAAATTCTACAAAGTAAATAATTAATAAAATAAATCTCAAATCTTAAATAAAAAAATGGCATCTACATCAGATATTAAAAACGGCTTGTGTATTAAATTTAATCATGATATATACAAAATTATTGAATTTTTACACGTCAAACCGGGTAAAGGTCCTGCATTTGTAAGAACAAAATTAAGAAGCTTATCAAACGGAAAAGTATTAGATAATACATTTTCGGCAGGTCATAAAATAGAAGAAGTGCGAGTAGAAACGCACACATATCAATATTTATATGCTGAAGGCGACCAGTTTCACTTTATGAATACCGATTCGTTTGAACAAATTACTTTAGAGAAAAAAGTACTTGATAATCCTGATTTATTGAAAGAAGGAACCAACGTAATGGTTCAAGTAAATACCGAAACTGACTTACCTTTATCTGTAGACATGCCTTCTTCAATTATATTAGAAGTAACTTATGCAGAACCAGGCGTAAAAGGAAATACAGCAACAAACGCAACAAAATCTGCAACAGTTGAAACCGGAGCAACCGTAAATGTACCTTTATTTATAAATGAAGGTGATAAAATTAAAATTGATACGTCGTCAAGGTCGTACATGGAACGAGTTAAAGAATAAATAAAAAAACCAATCCAAAAAAATAATTTTTGTGTAAAAATGAAATTTTCAATAACACATACCTTAAAGGAAATAGCGGCGCTTATTGACTGCAAGTATAGCGGCGCCGACGATTTTGAAATTTTTGGAATGAACGAAATTCATGTCGTTGTGCCGGGTGATATCGTTTTTGTGGATCACCCAAAATATTACGAAAAAGCCTTACAATCGGCGGCAACAGTAATTTTAATTAATAAAAAAGTTGACTGTCCAACCGGAAAAGCATTGCTAATTTCTGATGATCCTTTTCGGGATTTTAATATATTAACTGCACATTTTCGACCTTTTAATTCCACCACTAATGCGGTCTCAGATTCGGCTATAATTGGTGAAGGAACGGTAGTGCAACCCAATTGTTTTATTGGAAATAATGTAGTAATTGGTGAAAATTGCATTATACATTCAAATGTATCAATTTATGACAATTGTAGTATTGGAAACAACGTAATTATTCATGCGGGAACAATAATTGGGGCTGACGCTTTTTATTATAAAAATCGTGCAGAAGGATTTGACCAATTACTTTCGGGAGGACGAGTAGTTATAGAACACAATGTAGGAATTGGCGCTTTATGCACAATAGATAAAGGGGTTACAGGCGATACCATTATTGGCGAAGGAACAAAAATTGACAACCAAGTACATGTAGGTCATGACACCGTAATTGGCAAAAAATGTTTAATTGCCGCCCAAACCGGAATTGCAGGATGCGTTGTTGTTGAAGATGAAGTTACAATTTGGGGACAAGTAGGAACAACATCTGGAATAACAATTGGCACAAAAGCAGTGATTTTAGGACAAACTGGAGTAACAAAATCAGTTGCAGGAGGGAAATCGTATTTTGGAACACCCATTCAAGAATCTAGAGAAAAACTAAAACAATTGGCAAACATAAAACGACTGCCCGAACTTTTAAATAAATCAATTAAATAATGCAACCAAAAGATTTAGTTCTTGACTTTTATAAACCAGATGTGCTCTTAGACCGCGAGGCCGTGGATAAATTTCTTCATCCAGATGTAACCGTTGATTGGAACAGTAGCAAAGGATTTATTCAAATGAATCGTACAGATATATTAAATTTAACAGATGATTTAAACAAAGCATATATTCGTTCTAAAATTCATATAAGTCATTGTATCGAAGAGCAAAATAAAGTGTGCGCACGCTATTCGCATTTTGTAAAAACAATCGAAAACCCGCGAGAAGAAATGTTATTAGCACACTTTTTTGTAATTTGGGAAATCAAAGACAACAAATTATTTAAGGGTTATCAAATGAGTAATTTTTCATAAAACAAATTCAAAAGTTACTATTTTTTATACTACTTTTGCAAAATAAAAAAAACAAACCAACGCAAAATCTATATTATGAGTGTTTTAGTTAACAAAGATTCAAAAATTATCGTTCAAGGATTTACAGGTAGTGAAGGAACATTTCATGCCGAACAAATGATTGAATACGGCACCAACGTAGTAGGCGGTGTAACTCCGGGAAAAGGAGGGACAATACATTTAAATCGACCCGTTTTTAATACCGTAAAAGATGCCGTTGAAAATGCAGGAGCCGATACTACCATAATTTTTGTTCCACCAGCTTTTGCAGCAGATGCAATTATGGAGGCTGCTGATGCTGGAATTAAAGTAATTATTTGTATTACAGAAGGAATTCCAGTTGCTGATATGATCAAAGCAAACGAATATATTAAACGCAGAGATTGTCGATTAATCGGACCTAATTGCCCCGGTGTAATCACTCCAGGCGAAGCAAAAGTAGGCATTATGCCTGGATTTGTGTTCAAAAAAGGAACGGTAGGAATTGTTTCAAAATCAGGAACTTTAACATATGAAGCAGCTGATCAGGTCGTTAAACAAGGACTAGGAATAACCACCGCAATTGGAATTGGTGGCGATCCAATTATTGGCACTACAACAAAGCAAGCAGTCGAACTGTTAATGAATGATCCCGAAACAAATTGTATCGTAATGATTGGCGAAATAGGAGGTCAGTTAGAAGCCGATGCAGCCCGATGGATTAAAGCCGACGGTAACAGAAAACCAGTTGTTGGTTTTATTGCTGGTGAAACAGCTCCAAAAGGACGAACAATGGGTCATGCAGGTGCAATAGTAGGTGGTGCAGATGATACTGCTGAAGCAAAAAAACGAATTATGAGGGAATGTGGCATTCACGTTGTTGATTCGCCTGCTGAAATAGGAAAAAAAGTAAAAGAAGTGCTAGGATAAAATAGTCTACATATTAGTTTATTTGAGCTATACTATAAAATACCCCAAAAAAGTTACTTCTTATTTGGGGTATTTTTATTACTATTTAATTATTTATAAATTAAATAGTATATCTTAGCATCAATATGCAAACTTCCAATTCAGTTGTTATAATAGGTGGCGGATTAGCAGGGTTAATTTCGGGAATTCATTTGGCAAAAAATGGACTCGAAGTTACAATTTTAGAAAAAAATGAATTCCCAAAACATAAGGTTTGTGGCGAATATATTTCAAATGAAGTACTTCCATATTTAAAATCATTACAGTTAGATATTGATTCATTACAGCCCAAAGCAATTCAAAAAATATGCTTATCACTACAATCAGGCAAAACAATTACGACAAAATTACCTTTAGGAGGTTTTGGAATTAGTCGCTATACACTTGATTATTATCTTTTTGAACAAGCTAAAAAGTGTGGCTGTACCATTAAAAAAGAAGTAGTTGAAAAAATTGTGTTTATCGAAGATTTATTTTTAATAGCAACAAATGCTACTTCATACCAGGCAAAGGTGGTTTTGGGTGCATTTGGAAAACGGTCTAATTTAGATATTGATTTGAATCGGGAATTTATCAAAAAAAAATCAAATTATTTAGGAGTAAAAGCACACTACAAACTTAATTACCCTAGTGAATTGGTTGGTTTACATCATTTTAACGGCGGCTATTGTGGCGTTTCAAAAGTCGAAAATGATATGGTAAATATATGTTATTTAGCAAATTATGACTCTTTCAAAAAATACAAATCAATAAGCGAGTACCAAGACAAAGTAGTTTTTGAAAATCCAAATTTAAAAGAAATTTTTAAGAATGCAACCCTTCAATTTGAAAAACCACTAACCATTAGTCAAATTTCATTTGATAAAAAAGAATGTGTCAAAAACCATATTTTAATGGTAGGCGATACTGCTGGTTTAATTCATCCTTTATGTGGCAACGGAATGGCAATGGCAATTCACAGTGCAAAATTAGTTTCTGAAAGTACTTTACGATTCTTTGAATCAAAATTAAATCGAAATGAATTAGAGAGGGAGTATACTAAAAAATGGAATTATAATTTTAAAAACCGTCTAAAAACAGGCCGATATTTAGAATATTTATTACAAAAAGAAAAATGGGCAAATTTTATTTTAAAAATTTTAACTATTTTTCCATTTATACTTCCAATTATAATAAAAAAAACGCATGGTAAACCACTATAATTTGAACAAAATAGATATAAAACACCGAACTAACGATGCTGAAATAATGGACAATTTTCAACTCGAAGGTAAAGAATTAGAAGAAGCTTTGGATAAAATTGCAAAAATAAACCAGCTTTTGGGCGGAAATCAATTAACTTTACAAGGTGTTATGGTCATTTTGAAAAAAATGGATACAACTAAAGAAATTACAATCGTTGATGTTGGTTGCGGCAACGGTGATATGTTGCGATATATTGCTGATTTTGGAATCAAAAATAATTATAATTTTAAATTAATTGGAATAGATGCCAACCGATATACTATAAATCATGCAATAAAATTATCGGTGCATTACGAGAATATTGAATTTAAAATAAATGATATATTTGATGAAGTTTTTATTCAATTAAAATACGATATTATACTGTGCACATTAACATTGCATCATTTTAAAGAAAATCAAATAATGTATTTAATCGCACTTTTTAATAAAAATGTATCCGCAGGAATCGTTATAAATGACTTGCACCGAAGCAGAATTGCCTATCGATTATTTCAATTGATTTGTAAAATATTTAAATTAAACAGCATGTCTCGAGAAGATGGTTTAACCTCTATTTTGCGTGGCTTTAAAAAAGAAGAACTGATTGCGTTTTCGGATAAACTGAACTTAAAAAAATATACTTTATATTGGAAGTGGGCGTTTCGTTATCAATGGATAATTTTTAAATAATAGCAGTACAAACAATAAAAAATTACATCAAAATTAATCGTTGAAATTGATAATATAATATGAGTGTACAAATAATAACTGTAACCAAACAGTTACCCGAATTTTATAGAGAAACATCACAAATAATTCCGTTTTTAGATACGTGGCTTCAAGGTCAAGACGAACGTTTTATTCGAAAAGTAAAAAAAATTTTTGAAGGAGCAAATGTTGACAAAAGGTATTCGATAATGGATCCTATTGAAGTTTTTACGAAAAATTCTTTTGAAGACCGCAACCTAATTTATAAACGAGAAGTAATTAAATTAGGCGAAAAAGTACTACAAAGTGCACTTGATAAGGCCAATTGGCAAGCGATCGATTTAGATTATATAATAACCGTAAGTTGCACCGGCATAATGATTCCGTCGCTTGATGCTTACTTGATTAATAAACTAGGATTACGACAAGACATTGTGCGGCTTCCTGTAACCGAAATGGGTTGTGTAGCAGGAATTTCAGGAATGATTTATGCCAATAATTTTTTAAAAGCAAACCCTAATAAAAAGGTAGCCGTAGTAGCCGTAGAAAGTCCGACTGCCACATTTCAATTAGATGATTTTTCGATGGCAAACATAGTTAGTTCAGCAATATTTGGCGATGGCGCTGCTTGTGTTTTACTATCATCATCAGAAAATGAAACAGGACCGAAAATAATTGACGAAAATATGTATCATTTTTATGATAATGAACATATGATGGGTTTTGAACTGACCAATTCAGGATTGAAAATGGTTTTAGATATAGAAGTTCCAGAAACAATTGCAGCACATTTTCCAAAATTCATTCATCCCTTTTTGGAACGTAATAGTTTACGAATTGAAGATATTAAACATTTAATTTTTCATCCTGGAGGAAAGAAAATTGTACAAACTGTCGAGGAATTATTTTTGTCGTCAGGGCAAAACATCAACGATACCAAAGAAGTACTAAAGCAATACGGCAACATGTCGAGTGCCACGGTACTATATGTTTTAGAACGATTTTTAGATAAAAAACCAAAATCAGGCGAAAAGGGATTGATGTTAAGTTTTGGGCCAGGATTTACAGCTCAGATGATTTTGATAGAATTTTAATTCTTAGGTTGCCTTTTATAGCATAAATATAAATGAAAAATATATTAGATAAACTGCCTTATACAAAGCCATTTTTATTTGTAGATGAAATTCTAAAAATAGATCAAAATGGGGTGGAAGGTACGTTTTTATTTAACGAAAATTTAGACTTTTACAAAGGACATTTTAAAAATAATCCGGTAACACCAGGCGTAATCTTGATTGAAACAATGGCTCAAATCGGATTAGTATGTTTAGGGATTTATTTACTAGCTGATGAGTTTAATACATCCACCAACATTGCACTTACATCATCGGACATTAACTATTTAAAACCTGTTTTTCCGTCAGAAAAAGTTGTAGTTATTTCGGAAAAAATATATTTTAGATTCGGAAAGTTAAAATGTTATGTTAAAATGATAAATAGCAAGGGAATTGAAGTGTGCCAAGGAACTATTGCAGGAATGATTATGTAAAAAATGGAAGTATTATTTGATGAAGGCACTGGATAGATCAAATATGTGTTGGCTAATATACGTATAAAATGAAAAAAAGAGTAGTAATTACAGGTCTTGGCGTAGTGTCACCCAACGGGGTAGGACTTGATGCCTTTACTTTTGCAATAAAAAACGGGGTATCGGGTATTACACATAATGCCGAATTAGAACGGCTGCAATTTTCATGTCAAATTACAGGTACACCCGACATATCAGATGCATTAAAAAAACAGTATTTTACCGATTTAGAATTACGAAATTTTAATTCTACGGGAATTTTATATGGCGTTATTGCAGGTATTGATGCCTGGAAAGATGCTGGCTTAACGATTAAAAATAATGAAAACCCCGATTGGGATTCTGGAACAATATTTGGCAGTGGGACGTCAGGAATAGATAAATTTAGAGAAAGCATATACAAAATAGATGCTCTTGAAACACGAAAATTAGGCAGTACTGTTGTAGCACAAACCATGAATAGTGGCGTAAGTGCCTACTTAGGCGGAAAATTAGGCTTAGGAAACTGCGTAACAACTAATTCTTCGGCTTGCACCACCGGAACAGAAAGTATTTTAATGGCTTTTGACCGAATACAGGCTGGAAAAGCTAAAAGAATTATTGCAGGAAGTACCTCGGATTCAGGCCCTTATATTTGGGGCGGTTTTGACGCCATGCGTGTTTGCACTTATAAACACAATCAAAATCCATCAGAAGGATCGCGACCCATGAGCGCCTCGGCATCGGGCTTTGTACCTGGCAGCGGTGCCGGAGCATTTGTACTTGAGGATTTAGAATCGGCTTTGGCGCGAAATGCACGAATTTATTGCGAAGTACTAGGTGGCAATGTCAACTCTGGCGGACAGCGCGGATTGGGAACAATGACTGCACCAAATCCAGTGGCAGTTAAAAAGTGTATTGTTGACGCGTTGCTAAATGCTGCGGTCAATCCGCATGAAATTGATTTAATTAACGGGCATTTAACCGCTACCTCAAAAGATAGTTTAGAAATTTTAAATTGGAGTGAAGCCTTAAATTTAAAAGGTAAAAAATTTCCTTATATAAATTCTTTAAAATCAATGGTTGGTCATTGCCTATCAGCGGCAGGCAGTATTGAAATTGTATCTTGCGTGCTGCAACTTTATAATAATTTTATATTTCCTAATATAAACTGTAACGATTTAAACGAAGAAATTACTGCTATTATTGATAAAAGCAAAATTCCGCAGACAGTTATTGAAACAAAAATAAATATTGTTGTTAAAGCAAGCTTTGGCTTTGGTGATGTAAACAGTTGCATCGTTTTAAAAAAAATTAAATTATAAACATTTATGCCTAAACGAAATTCGCCAAATGATATAAAAGATATTGATGATTTAAATCGTTTGAATCAAATAATTATTGACAAACGAAATACTAAAAGAGCAAGCGAAAAAAAAACAAGACGTGACCGTCATTATGAAAAACAATTTATAAAAAATACTATCCAAAATAAATTTTTTAATGCACCAACTATGAATAAAACAGAGCAACTTAATAAATTAAAAACAATTGTAAAACCATATTGCAATAATCAAGATGGATTTAATGATTTAAACGAATCAAGTGATTTTATAAATGATTTAAAAATTAACTCGGCAAACATTGTAGATATAATTTTAGATATCGAAGATCAATTTGACATTGTTATTGATCAAGAATCGATGGAGCGGATGTTAGACATCAAGACAACATTAGCAATTATAGAAACCAAACTAGCCGAAAAAGCATGATTGGAAATGATGTTGTTGATTTAAAATTGGCTAAGTCGCAAAGTAATTGGCAACGCAAAGGCTATTTAAATAAAATTTTTACAGATTTAGAACAGCAACAAATAGCGCAAAGTGATGTTCCAAATGAAAGTGTTTGGGAACTTTGGAGTAGAAAAGAGGCAGTTTACAAATTATTGTTACAACAAGGAATACAACGAGGGTATTATCCTAAAAAAATAGAATGTTTGCACTACAACGAGCAAATAGGTAAAGTTAAATATAACAGCAAGTTATTTTATACAAAAACCTACATATCATCAGATTATATTCATTCAATTGCAGTTATAAATGAATTAGATTTATATAAAATCCAAACTATTTTTTGGGATAAAAATTGCATAAAGATTGATCAAATTCCTTTTTTAAAAAGTAATAATTTACTGCTTAACATTTCAAAATCACATCACGGTCGTTTTGAAAAAGTTATTTGTCTAAATTTTGAGTCGTCCCTTAAGCTTTAAAAATAACAAGGCCATATTAAATGCATTAACCGCCATTGAATTTCGTTCGGTTTTTTCAATTTTGTAAATCGACAATAATTCATTTAAATTAAATTCGTCGTCAACAATATTTTCATATTTTTTGTGCATTACTTCTAAATCAAAAACTTCGTTTTTTAATTTTCCGCAGTACAATTTTGAAAGTGCTTCATTTAAAATTTCAATTTCATAATTAATTTTATAGCCTATTAATTTTGCATTACCAATAAATTCAATAAATTCTTGCATCGCTTCAAACGGATTAAGCTCCTTAATTTCCGCACTTTTAGACACTTTTATAATTTCGGTTTGGTAGTTAATTTTAATTTCAAAACTATCGTTTATCTCAATTAAACTGTTTACAACAGCAATTGCTGCTATCGAAAGTATTGAGTCTTTTTCAGGGTTTGAACCACTCGTTTCGCAACAAATTATAACAAATCGATTTGTTTTTGTATCAAATTTTGTCAAATATGTTTTCCAAAATTCTGGAACTTCTTTTCCTATATTTTTAATCCAATCGAACATATTTATGAAAATTGTGTGAGTTGAAATCGACTTTTAATTAATTCTTCCAGTTCTCGCATTGGAAGTAAAGCATTTTTTAACTTTTCTTTGTCTATTTTTGAAAGCTCTTCTAAGTTTATAAATTCGCCCGAACTATCATTTTTTAAACCCTCGATAGTTCTAAATTTTGACAACACTAAAAATGCATCTGCACCGTTTAAATATTCTTCAGAATGTTTTGTATCTGTAATTGCTAGCTGCTTAAAACGCAAATACGTATTATTAACACCTTTAATATTCATATTTAAAACGAGTAGTCGTGCAGCATCAATTAAAGGTTGCAGTGCTTTTGTTTTGATATCAAATTTCCCTTTATACAAACCATCTTCTTCGGTATTAAATTTTTTGAAAAAATTTAATGGTGCTGGCTTTTTTAAAGTGTCATTTCCTAAAAAATCAAAAAATAAAACATTGTTTTTAGTGTTTTTAAAAATCAATTCGGTTAAAGAATCTTCAATTTTTTGACTTCCATAAACCAATTCGTAATCAAAAAATATACTTATTTTTTCATCTTTATTTTCAATTGGAGCATTCATCCAATTACTATATTGTTTTGACCAGTCAGTCAATGACTTACACCAAAAAATAGTACTTGCCATTGTTCCATTTTTACTTTCAGGATAGCCTACTTTTACTAAAATAGCAACTGCTTTTTTTGATAACTTTAAAAAGTAGTCTTTAACGTCGCGGTAGTGTTCTTCTTTTATATCGTTAAAAATTAAAATACTGTCTTGATTGGTCAATAAAAGTTGCTCTTTTCGACCTTGACTTCCTATGCTTAACCATGCAAAATCGGTAGGAGGGGAGCCCAATTCTAAAATTGCTAGTTCAACGGCTCGTTTGCTGATTGCTAGGGTAATTTCACTCGAAATAGCATTTATGTGGGTCAACGGTATATTTTTTTCAAGCGATGCTTGTATAATGTCTGTTAGTTTACTGCGAACTTGTTTTAAGTCTTTACCATTTAGTGCTTTTTTAATTTCTTTTATCAAAACTCCCGGATTATTTGCTTGCGAAACCACAATATCGTGTTCTGAAATCATTCCCTTTATGTGCGAATTATTACTTCCGTCATAGGTAACGCATAAATGAGATACTTGATGTTTTAAAAGCATTAATTGCGACTCAGCTACCGAAATATTTTCAGCAACAGTAATGACAGGCGATGACATTAATGTTTCAATTTTATTTGCAAGTGCTAATTTTCCTGTAGCTACTTTAGATCTAAAATCGCTATCGGTTACAATTCCAATCGGATGATTATCTTGCACAATTATGGCATTGTCTAATAAATTATCGGTCATTAATTTAGCAACTTCTTGAATAGTGGCCGAAGCAACAACGCATATCGGAATTTTATTATAATTAAGTGTCTGCAAATACAATACATCTGATTGATTATCAGTATAATTAGTTGGGTCTGAAATTGATCTTACTGATGAACTTCGGTCTAAAGTACTTTTTGTGTTTACAGCAAAACTCTCTAATAAAAAGTTTAAAATATCAGAATTTTGATTTGCAAAAGGTCTAAAAACTGCTATCGGAATGGCATATATAATTGATTCTTCGCGCGCTTTTGCAGTCATTTGGTAGTTATTTTTTGCAAAAAAAGGTCGTAAACCAAAAATATCTCCTCTATAACATTTGTTTAAAAGTGTTTCTTCTGCATCTGAAATAACCGTCAACGTGACGGTTCCACTTGCTACAATATAAAAACTGTCGTGCAAAACGTCATTTATTTCAAATAACGAATTGTTTTTTTCTAAATTTAAAATCTTTACTGAGGCGGCGATTTTTAATAAATCATCATTTGATAACAATGAAAATGGTTGGTATTCTTTTAAAAAATTGGCTATGTGATAAAAAAATGTAGTACTCATAAATTGGTATTGATAGCGTAATGTAAAATTACAAAATTAAATTAATGCTGTTCAAATTGTGGTTAATGATGTTTTATTTAAAAATATTTTCACATGTATCTAAAGATATGTATTTTAGATTAAATAGTAATAAAATTAATATGCGTTAGTACTGTGAGGTGATTTTTATTTAAAGTGCTTACTTAAATTAAGAAAAACTTACACTGTGTTATTGTTGATGACCGCAAGATTATAGTGTAATAACTATGTTTTACAATATTCTATTTTACATAATATAAATTATAGTTCAAAATATAATCGATAATTGATGTACTTTTACGTTGCTACTAATCGTTTAATCTGGTTCATTCATTATTTTTATTCGGTTTTGTTTACCAATTTCAAGTGTTAGTTTTAGCAAATAATCCTCAATCAACCAAGTTCGGTAATTTTTGGTTACATTTCCTAAACAAGCGCAATAAAGACGTACTCTAAATTCAATATCCTCGCTAAGTTCTTTCGCTAACAAACGAGCTTCTTTTAAGTCATTTGTGTTATCGACGCACATCAACGCATGCTGTAGTATTGATTTTTCGATTATTGTTTTCGCTTTTAAATTATTTTTTACTGTGAACTTAAATTCCTCTTGAATATCCATCGATATATCGATCGATTTGGCAAATTTCGCACGTAACTCATTTGACATGACATATTTAAATCCATTTTCAATTTCGGCATCTTCTCGTAAACTTTCTAAATAATATTCTGGAGATTTAAAAATATGTTGCCAGTCAACGGATGTATTCCATAATCCAAATCGTAGTGCATTATTACCCAAATCGATCACATTAAAGGTATCTTTTTGTGGCAATCGTCGCGATCCGCGCCCAATCATTTGAAAATAAAGTGTTAATGACTTTGTTGCTCTATTTAAAATGATTGTTTCTACAGTTGGCTCATCAAAACCCGTAGTTAAAATTCCTACGGAGGTTAAAATTGCGTCTGGAGTTCTTTTAAACCATTGTAATATTTCTTTTCGATCTTCGGGTGATGTGGTGTTGTCTAAATGTCGAATATTGTATTTGGCATGTTTAAAACTTTCATATACATGCAGCGATGTATTGATGCCGTTGTTAAAAATTAAGGTTTTTTTGCCCAATGATTTTTCGGTGTATGAGTGTAATAGTTTTTCTTGCATCACCATATTACTATACAAATCGTCTGAAGATTTTACAGTATAATCTCCATTTATTCCAACTTTTAACGAGGTTAAACCTACATCATAACTATAAGTAACTGCTTCTGCTAAAAACTTTTTATCAATAAGATTTTGAATGGTATCACCAACAATAAGTTCGCTGTAATTTTCATACATTGGCAATTTAACATTTGAACTTAGTGGTGTAGCGGTTACTCCTAATATAAAAGTGTTCGGGAACTGGCTAAATAATTTTCTAAATGAGTTAAAATGAGCTTCATCAATAATTACGAGTCCAATATCGTCAATTTCCAGTTTGTCGTCGTTTAACCTATTTTTTAGCGTCTCAACCATGGCAACAAAACAAGAATATTCGTCTTGGTCGGGTAAATCTTTTATCGCACTATTAATGATTTTATTCTTTACATCAAAACTTTTTAGCATTTTTGACGTTTGCTTACATAATTCTATACGATGCGTAAGCACCATTACTTTTTTATTAAATTGCTTTAAATATCTTCGCGTTATTTCAGAAAAAATAACCGTTTTTCCACCGCCAGTAGGCAATTGGTATAATAAATGATAATTTGATGCTGCGTTTTCTAGTCGTTCAAATATTTTATCAATATCAGCAATTTGGTAATCATAAAGTTCTTTTTTTTCGTCAACTTTGACTGTTATTTCATTTTCAAGCATAGTAATTTGTGCAATTTTAGTAGCAATTTTGCAAAAGTACGCTTAAAAAAGTGTTTAAAATAATGTTAGTACTTATTTTAATATAATTTATTATTAAAATGTTTAACTCCTAATTTAATTTATTGCAATGAATTCTAATTTAACGATTTAACAACTTTTAGAACACAACGTATATATTATTATAAAAAAATAGTACTTATGTTGTTATGGTATATAGTTTTCAGATGTTCCTATCAATAACTGATTTGTTACTGATGACAACGATTCATTTAATAGTCAAATCGTTCTATTACAGCGTTAAATTCATATGCATTGACCCAATTTTGTCGCAAAACCTCGCTATTTATAGCCACTACCCTACTTTTAAAATCATGTAAAATTCCTTCCTTCATAAAAAAGGAAATGGCTTGCTGATAAGTGACTAGCATACTTTTATAAAATAATTCTTGCGTAACAGTCTTTTCGGCAGTCAGTACTTGTGCAATTTCTATAGCATATAGCATAACATCTGCGATCAAATAAGAATCAACTCCAAGAGTAATAAAATGTTTTACATATTTTTGAGCAATCGATCGCCGCATTTTTGGACGTTTACCACGAATCGGAAAATATTCATTTGCGATTTTAAGTTTGGCATCTTTAATTAGATTATTTTCGTTTGGTTGAAAAACAAAATTGTAATAGGTATTCACTTCTTTAAATTTTTCATATAATTCGATAATTTGCTCCTCAAGCTGCGCTTTTGTTAATTTGGTAACATATTTTTTTAAATCGCGTTTGCTCATGGTACGGTTCTATTTAAATTAATTTGATGTAAATGTAAATAGTTTTTAATTAATGACTAAAAATTAAACATGAATCGTTAGTTTTGTAATCAAAAAGAATTATATGTTAAGATTTTTTAAAGTAGTAGCCATTTCTGAGGGATTTTCATACTTATTTTTACTAGTAAACATGCTTTTTATAAAGCCCAATAATGCACTACTTTACAAATCGCTATTATTTCCGATTGGTATGGCTCATGGTGCACTTTTTATAGCTTATTTATTGCTTGCAATTTATGCAAAATTTAAATTAAATTGGATTATTAAAGATGTGGCACTAGTATTAATTGCTTCATTTATTCCGTTTGGAACCTTTTATATTGATCAAAAATATCTTAAAAACATCTAAAATGTATAAAATAATTGAAAAATTATTTGGTTGGTTGTACCCGTTACTCAAAAGTTGGCACTGCAACGAAACCATAGCATCATACCTTAGTGTATTATTAAATATAGCTATTATGTGCGGCGTTGCTTTTTTTATTTACATTATATTCCGAAGTATTCTAGTTACCTGTATGGTTCTTATTGCCAAAAAAACCAAAACAAAGTTTGATGATTTATTGGTTTCTAATCAAACGGCCAAATACATTGCGCATTTAATTCCGTTTTTATTTATCTACAAATCGGTGCCACATATACTTGAAGATTTTGTGTATTGGGAAAGCGTATTTGGCAAGCTCGTTGAAATTTACATATTACTTTTAATACTTTGGATCGTGCGAAGTATTTTAAAAGCAACTAGAGATTATCTGAAGCAAAAAGTTGAATATAGTGACAAACCTATTGATAGTTATATTCAGGTAATTATGATTGTTTTATGGCTTTTTGGAATTATCATAATTATTTCAGAAATTTTTGGAATAACCACCAATACTTTATTAGGTACTTTAGGGGCAATATCAGCAATAATAATTTTAATTTTTAGAGACACTATTTTAGGATTTGTAGCAAGTGTGCAAGTTTCGTTAAACGATATGGTTCGAATTGGCGATTGGATCACTTTTGACAAGTTTGGTGCCGATGGAGATGTTATTGAAATAAATTTAGCAACTGTTAAAGTCAGAAATTTCGACAACACAACCACAACTATTCCTACTTATAGTTTAATTTCAGATTCATTTCGAAATTGGCGCGGCATGCACGACTCACCAGGACGAAGAATAAAACGACATATTTTAATAAAATCAAAAAGTATACGTTTTTTAAAAGATGATGAGATGGAAAAAATAAAATCAATTCAATTGATAGAAAGCTATATAAATTTACGTCAAAGTGAGATTGAGCTGTTTAACAAAAACAACAATATTAACAAAACATTAGAGATAAATGGCAGAAATTTAACAAATTTTGGTGTTTTTAGAAAATATATTACCAATTATCTCGAAAATTATTCTGGATTAAATAAAGACATGATAATGCTTTGCCGTCAATTGCAACCAACAGCTCAGGGTATTCCATTAGAAATATATACTTTTTCAAAAGATCAAAAATTTGAAAATTATGAATACATTATGGCAGATATTTTTGATCATATTATTGCTTCAATCAGTTATTTTGATTTGGAATTATTTGAAAATCCAACTGAATACTTGTTAAAATTAGATACTTAAATTCTAAAATATTTTAAAATAAAGCATTTTTTGTTAAAATTATAAGCAACTATTTAGTTAAATTGTATAGCTTTGTTTTTTAATATTAAATGTATGAATAAATATTTTTGCTTTTTATCTCTTTTTGTTCTTTCACTAAATCTAATTATAGCTCAAAAAGAAAAAAGAAATCTAGATGATTACCGACCAATACCGTTTGATTCTATAAGCAAATGGTCGCTTGATTTGACTATAGGTACTAGTAGCGGTTTAGCCCCATATACGCCCAATTACTTCCAGAGCACACCAAACAAATACTTTGGAACTCCGCAAATTAATGCATTTACGGTCGGAATTCGACATATGTTTAGTCCAAAATTTGGTTTAAAAACTACCGTTGGATATGAAATAATTCAAAACACACCCGATAGCGGAAGCAAGCCTTTTCAAATGAATGTTATAAGTTTGGGACTTGAAGCTGTGGTTAATGCGAGCAGATTATTTGACATTCAAGATTTTTTTGGTCGATTCGGATTGAATCTACATGGTGGTGTCGTTGTTTCATCAAACACCTCCCAAACGGAAGACGAATTTACTGCACACGATCATAACAAGGGAGTTACTGAATATAATGGTGGGTTAACATTTGGCGTAACCCCTGCTTACAGATTTGCTCAGCGCTGGTCTGTTTTTGCTGATTTAACTGGCATTGTAAATTTTCGTCAGCATTTTGCATGGGACGGCTCGTATGCAATTAATCAAAATAGTACTACTACAAGTACGGCAACCACCGGTGGAAATAATTTACAAGGTCAAGCAATACGTGCTTCGCTAGGAGTTAGTTACGCTTTTGACACTAAAAATAGTTCTAACATACGCATTTTACGAAAAAATCGAGACCCAAAAGAGGCTTATAAAAAAATTCATGGCGATTGGGCAGTTATAAAAAATGAAACTGCCGTTGAATTGGAAACTATGAATAATCGTATAAAAGATATGGAAACCCAAATGAACGATACCGATAAAGATGGAGTTCCTGATTATTTAGATCGCGAAAATAATTCTGTAAACGGAGTTGCAGTAGACACAAAAGGACGAATGATTGATTTAAACAGAAATGGAGTTCCTGACGAATTAGAACGGTATATTGATAAAAACAATAAAGAACATGCCAAAACTGGAGATTCTGTTAAAGAGCTATTAAACAGCGGATATATTTGCGTTTATTTTGAATCTGGTAAAGATTATCCAACAGATATATCCACAGACGGAATTGCATTTGTATTGAACTATTTACGAAATAATCCCTTAGATTCGATGGATGTAATAGGATCTTCAGACGAAATTGGTGACACCGTTGCCAATGAATTACTTGCTACAAGAAGAGCCACAAATATTTGTAAAATATTAATAAAATCAGGTATTGATAAGTCACGGTTACATATTATTTCTAATGGTGAAGATAAATCTGTTGATGTTACTTCTAAAACAGCACGAAAATTAGTACGACGGGTTTCATTTAAAACGCAAAACTAATACCATATAAATTTTAACAAAGCCACTCAAATTTTTGTGTGGCTTTTTTATTTATCTCAATAACTTTACAGTATCTTTAATCATTGTAAAAACCAAAAAATTATAGAAATGACTTTACGAGATAAAAACATATCAGAATTAAGAGAACAAAGTATTGGCACTGTTTCTAATCATAATTCTGACGAAGAAAATTTTCAAAATCGAACACTTCGACCGATATTAAAAATGCAAAGCGATCTTTTTTTATTGGTTTTTATACAATATGCTAGTATAAACAAAAACATATTTTTTGGACTTGACATAAGTAAAAAACTAGAATACATTGAAAAATCTGTTACAAAAGATTTTAAATTTAGGCAATTTTTGATTGGACTAGTTGCTGGATTATTTACCACTGACGAATTTAGTTACTATTCTTTAAACAGCTCAAGTTTAAATAAACGAATTATTTCGATGCTTAGTGAACGATTAAAAAGTAATATTCAACTTTTAAATCATTCAAACTAGTAGTGTTTAAATTTTTTATGATTTTTGTATCTAATTTTTTTTTTGCTAAAATCTGCTAATTACTTATATAAATTAAATAAAAATTATGAAAACCTTAATAATTTTTATTTTTTTTATTTTTTTAAATTAATTTCGTAAAAATTTTTGTTTTGTAAAAATTACATATTTTGTAATCATTTTTTTATTAAACTTGTCTTGTTTAAAGAAAAAAAATGAAGCAGCATTATTTTAGGTGGTATTTGTACAATTTTAATATTCAAATTGAAATGCTGCTTTTTTGGCACAACTGTACACTTATTTCACTTTGTCTTACCGCACTGCAACGTTTTTATAGCTATAAAAAGGAAAGCCCTACTTATAAAATACAATGGTTTATTGTACCTATTTTGATTCTCTTTTATCACTTAAAAAGAAGTGATATCAACCTTTTAAACCACAAAAAAAATCATAAAATTAGGCAATGTCAAAATCGAAATTGGTATAATAATTCTATTTGTAGTGAAATTGTTGTGCGCTTAAAAAGTAGCTTTTTCGATACTTGTTTTGACGTTGCATCCGGTGGCTGTAATGCTTGTGGTCAAGTATACTTTACTTATGCACGGTTTGCATATTTGCGTAGTTTGTATGCAGCAAATTGTTTGTGTAGTTTTAAAAATTTGACAGCTAAACATCATGCCGGCAATCTATTATATAATGTATCCAACGATTATGTACATAGGCTTAACAATTTTAAAATGTGGTATTGCAACATTGTTTTTGGTACAGCTAATTGTACACCTTTTTTTAATCTCTACCTTCGATTAAATACCATTGTAAAATATTTTACTGCTTTGTATTGGTTTGATGTGCAGCAAAATTGTGAGTATGATTGGTCTAATTTGACTGAAAAACTTCTGCATTATTTATCGAGCATTACTTTTTTTAATACGACAACTACAAACATAACTAACGATCTTTAAAAATGAAAAAAATAGGAATTTTATATGGAATAGAAGATGCTTTTCCACAAGCTTTTATTGACAGAGTAAACGCAAAAGGTAAAAAAGCTATTATTGCTGAGTCTGTTTCGATAGATAAAGTTGTGCAAAATAAAGATGGCGAATATGCTGTAATAATAGATCGGATTTCACATGATGTTCCTTTTTACCGTGCCTACTTAAAAAATGCTGTTTTAACGGGAACAAACGTAATTAACAATCCATTTTGGTGGAGTGCCGACGATAAATTTTTTAATAATTCGTTTGCTGCTGCATTAGGTATTCCATTGCCAAATACCGTACTCTTGCCGTCAGCTGCTCATCCATCGGGTACCATCGAAAAATCATTTAGAAATTTAAAATACCCTATGGATTGGGAAAGTATTTTTAATTATATCGGTTTTCCTGCGTATATGAAACCTTATGTTGGCGGTGGTCAAAAAAATGTTTACAGAATAGATAATAAAGAAGATTTTTGGGAAAAACATCGCGAAACTGGTCAGTTAGTGATGCTATTGCAAGAAGAAATTGGCTTTTCTGAATATTTTACAGTGTATTGTTTGGGTTGCAAAGATGTAAAAATTATGCAGTACGAACCACGGCACAGGCATCATGTGCGGCATATACCAACTAGTATGCCCGTAAATAAAAAACTTGCAGCTATGTTAAAAGAGTATACATTACGAATTTGCAAGGGTTTAGGATATGATTTTAATACGGTTGAATTTGGCGTACGTGACGGAATTCCGTACGCAATTGATTTTGGAAATCCTGTGCCAAACGTTGATTTGAGTTCGCTTGGGGCTGAAAATTTTGAATGGGTTGTTGAAACTTCTGCAAAGATGGCTATTGTTGCAGCCAAGAAACAAAAACCTGGAAAAATGAATTTAACATGGGGCGATTTTATAAAAAAGGCAACAAACTAATAGGCTCGATTAGGTGTACTGTGAATTGAAATACTACTGCCTTAGCCCAGATAGCAGTGAAAAACGTTTATTTTTATAAAAAGGTTTTTTGCAAAAAACCTTTTTATAAAAATAAACTTTGGAACGAATAGCTGGATTGGCTTCAAATTATTAAGTTGCAAAACCTATAAGTATTGTTTAAAATCGGAATTTTAGAACACGTATAGTATAAAAAGTAGTCACTAATTGCGTACCAAAATTTGAGCTGTTGCCAACTGAAAAGAATTAAAATGTTGGTAACAATGGATTAAAGTTTTTAATTTATTGCTGTTAGGAATTATAGAAAGTGCATACGGATTGCCAAAAAAGCAAAGTATAACTTTTGGATTTTTAACTAAAATTGCAAGTAAACTAGTAGTTTTTTTATTGATTTCAAAGTTATCTAAAGGTTTAACCGACGGTACAAAAAGCGCTACTATTATTGTGTCATAATTAGTAAGTTTATCTAGTATCGTTGCTGCATCAAAATCATAACCGTTGGTAATTTGAATACAATCACTTTTAATCATTGCGTTTAATTCAGTACAAAAAACGGAACTATTTGTATTATAAATATTTAAAATACAATTTTTTGAATTCTTTTTTAATGGTAAAAGGTTATGTTCATTTTTAGAAATTGTTATTACTTTATTTGCTATTTGTTGGTTTAAATTTGCTGCTATTTCAAAATCAAAATTTAATTTCTCAGTTGTTGTATCGTTATTTTTATTAAACAATGAAATTTTATTTTTTAATTTTTGAAGGCGTTCAAAGCTTTCATTAATTCTACTTTTAGATGCGTTTTCAAGTATTTTTTCTATTCCTACTTGTACATTTTCAGAAAAGCAGAGTACATCGTTGCCGGCATCAAATACGTTCCATTCAAGCAGTCCTTTTTCGGGATATAATTTAGAAACACTGTGCATATTTAAAGCATCAGAAATAATTAAACCGTTATATTTTAATTGTTTACGAAGAACATTTTTTATAATTTCAGCCGAAAGTGTAGCCGATATTATGTTGCCATTGGTTAGTGCAGGAACTGCCAAATGGCCAATCATGATGCTATCAACCTCGTTTTTTTGAATGGCTTCTTTAAAAGGAAATAGTTCCTGCTCTTCTAACTCAGCTAGTGTTTTATTAATTATGGGTAATCCTAAATGCGAATCAACTGCGGTATTGCCGTGTCCAGGAAAATGTTTTAAACAACTTAACACGCCCGAAAATCGAAGACCATCGCAAAAACTTTGTGCTTTTTGTGATACAGTATTTCGGTTATTACTAAAAGATCTATACCCAATTACTGGATTTTTTGGATTGTCGTTTATGTCAATAACTGGTGCTAAATTATAATCGATTCCAATTTTTTTTAAATCAATTCCGATATTTTTTGCTACTTCAAATATTAAATTATTATCTTGATTTGCTAACGCACCTAATGTAATCGCATAGGGATACTGCGGTGTTTTTTCAACGCGCATTGCTAAACCCCATTCGGCATCGATACTAATAAGCAATCGAAATTTAGCTAAACTTTGATAATGTGTTATCAATTCTTGTAGTTTGAATGCGCTGTTATCGTTTCGAATTATATTTTTTTTACCTTCGAAGTTGGTTGCTGCACTTATACGACTATGAAAAAAAGTGAGTCCTCCAATATGGTAATTTGTAATTAAATTCTCAATTTCTTGTATGTTTTCGTCAGTATCGTTTATGAAAGCTGCCGGAAAAAATAATTGACCCACTTTTTCACGAAGGGTAGTAGGAATGTTATTTTTATTCATTTGTGTTTTCTTTTTTACCAAAGTCAGCTTTAAAATCTAATTTTTTTATTAAAAATAAAGCTGGAATTCCGGCTAATATGCACCAAACAAAAAATTTGGGATATCCTAAATATTGTTGAATAAATCCACTTAACATTCCGGGAAGCATCATACCAAGTCCCATAAAGCCCGTTGCTATGGCGTAATGCGCTGTTTTTGAAATTCCGTTGGCAACGTGTATCAAAAACATAAAAAAAGCTGCAACTCCAAATCCATAACCAAATTGTTCAATAACAACAACGCCACCTATTAAAAGTATAGATGTTGGCTTTAAAACTGATAACAAAAGAAAAAATACATTAGGCGCATTCATTGCTAATGCCATTGGCAACATCCACTTTCGCAAACCATTTTTCGAAATTAAAACACCTCCTAGTATTCCACCAAAAGTTAAAGCAATTACGCCAAATGTGCCATAAATGGTTCCAACTTGAATTGTGGTTAATTCTAAACCTCCAGCGGTTTTTTTATCAAGCAAAAAAGGAGCTACTAATTTGAGTATTTGCGATTCACCCAAGCGAAATAATAGGATGAATAGTATGGCAATACCAACGTTTTTCTTTTGAAAAAAGCTTACAAATACATCAAAAAAATTGTCTTTTATTGTGGGTAATATCTGCTCTGTTTTTTCAACTTTTGGTGAAGACAAATAATTTACGACAGTCATAAGTATCATAAATAATCCAACAATTATTAAAGTTAGCGACCATGCTTTACTGTTATCTGTAAACCGTTTTTCTAAATATCCTGCTAACACAACAATTAAACCTTGCCCTGTAACCATTGCTAATCGGTAAAAAGTACTGCGAATTCCCATAAAAAAAGCTTGCTGTTTTTCGGGTAATGCGGTCATATATAATCCATCAGATGCAATATCGTTGGTGGCTGATGCAAAAGCTGCCATTGTGAAAAATGATAAACTTAAAATAAAAAAATTATTCATTTTTAAGGTAAATCCTGCTAGTACAAATAATATCGAAACTAGTAATTGCATTGCAAAGATCCAATTTTTTTTGGTGCTTTTTAGTTCTACAAAAGGACTCCAAAATGGTTTAATGACCCACGGTAAATACAGCCAACTGGTATATAAACCTATTTTATCATTTGCAATACCAAGCTCTTTATACATTATGACCGATACAATTACAATAATTACATAAGGTAATCCTTGTGTAAAATACAGTGCAGGTATCCACGTCCAAGGATTTTTGATTGAATTTTTAGTCATTTGATTATTCATATATTTGAGCATCTATTTTAAAAGATTTATTTTATATCGGGTGGCTAATTTACTTTATTACGTATTTAGTTATACATTTTTTTGTAATGCTATTTGAGTTTGAAAAAAAGTAAATATTAAATCACAAAAAATTCATTAATTTCGTTAAATATAAATTTATGCAGGTTTTATTCAGTCCACAAGTTGCCAATTGAATATGTTTTTGCTTGTCCGCTAATTAAAACTCTGTCGCCTTTATATTCGCAAATTAGTTTTCCTGAGCGCTGTGACACTTGGTATGCAATTAATTTTGTTTTGTTGAGTCTTTTAGCCCAAAAAGGAATTAAGGAGCAATGTGCTGATCCTGTAACTGGATCTTCAGTAATTGCAGCTTGTGGTGTAAAAAAGCGAGATACAAAATCACTATTATCGCCTTTTGCCGTAACAATTACTCCTCCTGTACCGAGATTAATTTGATCAAAAAATTGTCTATCTATTTTAATATTTCGAATTGCTGTTTCGTTTTCATAGACCAAAACATAGTCTCGCGATTTATATACTTCGATGGGTTTGCAGCTAAGTGCATCTTCTATACTTTTAGGTAAAATATCAGCAAACGGCATTCGCGAAGGAAAGTCCATTTTGTAACTTTCACTTTCTACCAAAACGGTTAGTGTGCCACTTAATGTTTCAAAAATAATTTTATCATTTTTGTAGCCAAGAATCGTTTTTAAACAATGTGCTGTTGCTAAAGTGGCATGACCGCACAAGTCCATTTCAGTTTCTGGTGTAAACCAACGTAAATGTATTGTTGTGCCATTATCTATAAAAAAAGCAGTTTCAGCAACCGCATTTTCTTTGGCTATGTTTAATAAAACAGTTTTTGGTAACCAACTAGTTAGAGGAACAACGCAAGCTGAATTTCCTTCAAAGGTTTTGTCTGTAAATGCATCTATCTGATAAAGATTAAGTTTCATGATGGTGGTTTATAGTGCTACGAATTTATAAATTATAATGGTAATATTTTTATTTTTATAGTGCGCTTTTGCAACCTTCGGTGTCACTTTTTGCAGGTAGCTGGTACTATAATTGTATTTTCTGACATGGATTAAGCTGCAATTTATCTTTATCAATTGTAAATAATAATGGGTCGCCTTGTACTGCATTTTGATCATAAAAGTAAAGCGAATATGTTTTTTTTGGATTTAAATTTAGCTCATTAATACTTATAACTATTTCAATATCATAAATAGATATTTGTTTTTTAAGTACCATCTTATTGACAGAATCTTTATTAAGCTCTTCTACAATTGCATATTGAAAGTTCGTTGTAAACTTATTTTGGAGTTTAAATTCAATCAAGTTGTTGTTTTTCGATATTGAAATTACAACCGGGATGTCGGGTTTTAATTTTTCGAAATTTGGCGATGATGGCGCTAGTGCCTCTTGGTCATAAACCTTTTTTAATAGCTTAACAACCTCCTTGTTTTTATTTATTAACGATTCAGCACTAAAAAATACATTACCTTTTACGTTTTTCGTAAGTCTACCCAAGTTTATTTGTAACGGAATTTGTTGTTTGTTTTTCCATGCAATGTCTTTGTCATTATTTATTTTATAAGTTCCGTTTCCTATATATAAATTAGTGTTTTCAGAATTATCATTCCACCATTCCATTAGCTTTCGGTGCGAGGCTTTTTTATAATCTAAACTCCAGTAAAGTTGGGGAACAATGTAGTCAATCCATTTATTTTTCATCCAAACCTTTGGATCGGCATATAAATCATCATAATTTGTTTGACCAGCTTGCGAATCTGACCCTAAACTGTCTTTTGATTTATTTCTCCAAACACCAAACGGGCTAATACCGAATTGTACATTTTTCTTTTCCTTGATGATTGCAAAGTGTACTTTTTTCATTAGCGAATCAACATTGCTACGACGCCAATCTTCGATATTTTGATTTTCTAACCCATAAAATTCAAATGAATTTTTATCATCAAAAACTTCTTTTTCTATTTTGTAAGGATAAAAATAATCATCAAAATGTATGGCATCAACATCATATTTTTTTACAACTTCGCTAATTATTGCTGTTAAATGGTTTTGAACACTCGGTAAACCCGGATTGTAGTAGAATTTGGTTCCATATTTTATCATCCAGTCGTTATGAATAAAATAGTCATTTTTAGGACTCAAAATTGAAGTATTCAAATCAAAAGTAGCGCGATAAGGATTGAACCACGCGTGAAATTCAAAACCACGTTGGTGCGCTTCGGTTATCATCCATTTTAAATAATCAAAGTTGTTTTCAGAGAATTTTCCCTCAGCACCTGTTAAATATTTGGATATAGGTGACAAATCAGTTGGATAAAAAGCATCACCAGCAGTGCGAATTTGAACTACTACCGCATTAAAGTTCATGCTTTTATACTGATCTAGAATTGTTATAAAATCAGCCATTTTCTTTAAATCGTTGTCCTCTGCTTTTTTTGGCCAATCAATATTTACAACTGTGGCAATCCACACGCCGCGAAACTCTATTGTAGGTTTTTTGATATCTTGTGATTGAGCTAAAAATAAGCTTAAAAAAAACACTAATGTTAGTTGTTTCATATTGATACTTGTTGCTTTTTTAATTTGTTATCATAAAGCCATAATGTATTTTAATTTG
>JAYVGC010000166.1:0-5695 GCA_043772535.1 Flavobacterium sp.
TAATCCTTTAATTTATATCATCCAACGGGCTTTTTATTTTTTTTAAACTCAAATCAGTAACATTGGTATAAATAAGCGTTGTTCGTATATCATTGTGCCCCAAAAGGTCTTGTATAAACCGTATATCAGTGCCGTTTTCTAATAGATGTGTGGCAAAACTGTGTCGCAAACTATGCACTCCTACATCTTTATTAACTTTGGCATTCAACAAGGCATTTTTAAAAACCTGTTGCACACTTCGGCTACTATATGCTCCGCCATATTGCCCTTCAAACAAATATTCTGTGGGTTTGTATTCCATGAAATATTCTCGCAGTTGAGCCAACAAACTTTCGGGCAAATTGGCATAACGGTCTTTTTTGCCTTTTGCCTTGGCAATAAAAACCTGCATATTTTTGCTATCAACATCCTTTATTTTGATATTTACAATTTCTGACACTCGCAATCCCGTGCCATAACACAGTTTGAGCATTGTGTTATGTTTCAGGTTTTTGGTTACTTCAAATAATTTTTTCACATCGGCTTGATGCATTGTTTTGGGCAACTGCAATGGTTTTTTTGGTCGAGGAATTGCAATCATAAACCGCTCTTGTTTCATCAACTGTTCATAAAAAAACTTAATGGCGTTTATCCTGCTGTGCACCGTGGCTTCGGTCAATTTCAATTCGTTCAAACAATATAAAATATAGGTTCTAATTTCTGCTACTCCAACAGATTGTGCATCGGTTGTTTTTAAATAACACAAAAAAGTACCAAATTCATTTCGATACGTTATCAAGGTTTTTTGGCTGTATCCTTTTAGTTGAATTTCTTCAATATACAGTTGCAAAAAAGGCTGATTGATTGGATCAATGGCAGATAAAACCGATTTGCCTTCCATTTCATTAACTTTAAACCGAATTCGATTTTCGCTGGTATCAGGCAAATGCCAAACCTGCAGTGATTGGCTCCAGCGGCTACCGTCCAATTGCTTGATTCGGGCGACCAAATCAGCCGATTTTTCAAAATACACTGCTATACGTTTCTCGTTTCGGTGGCGTATTATTTTAGCGTTCCAGTTCATAAAAAGTGGTTTTTATCAATATAAATATACTTATTTTTTTATTGGCAGCAACAGGCTCGGGCAAATTGGCATAACGGTCTTTTTTGCCTTTTACCTTGGCAATAAAAACCTGCCTATTTTTGCTATCAACATCTTTTATTTTGACATTCACAATTTCTGACACCCGCAATCCCATGTCATAACACAGTTTGAGCATTGCGTTGTGTTTCAGATTTTTGGTTACTTAAAATAATTATTTCACATTGGCTTGACCCATCAGGAGTTTATCAGGCGTTTTGCGTCGCATATTCTGCCCAAACAATTTGCCATAATTCGATATCATAGTTTTCTCAGCAGCACTTAAAAAATGAAACAAGCTCAAGCTTTTGCAAGAAAAACTAAAGGTAAAAATTTTAGAAAAAACAAAAAAAAACTTTTTTACACCAAAATGTTTGTGTTGCAAAACAGGCAATTTGCATCGGATAGCAGTTTTTGACCAGCGCGGTCCACCATCTTGGTATTTTGGCGTTAGTCAAAATTCAAGTTATTGTAAAAGTTAAATTATGGGTTGGGAAATTTGTGACTAAAAGTGATGCAAACGCA
The DNA here is from genome assembly GCA_043772535.1 of Flavobacterium sp. GTDB lineage: Bacteria > Bacteroidota > Bacteroidia > Flavobacteriales > Flavobacteriaceae > Flavobacterium. The sequence continues at coordinate 1,646 of JAYVGC010000166.1, forward strand.
CTAAAACGTTCTTGAAACTACTTCAAAAAAAGAGGACTCTAAATTCTCGTGCTATTCTCTCTTTCCTCTTTACGAAAACTCCATAAGTGTTGCCTGAAGTGCAATCGGTTCCGTTCAACGCGGGTTTGATTGCTAGGCTTACAGCCGCAACTAAGCCCTAGCTGTTGGCAGATGTTTTTTTGAGCAAAATTTATTAATTTGGTTCAAATGTTTTTGGTATTTTTTCTGCTCTTTCTCTTTCAAATATCAATGAAACAATGCTCCATTGTCCATTCTCAAAGAAAAGTTGAATACTATTAATTCCTCTTCTAGCAACTGGTCCGTTTTTTATTAATCTCGTTTCATATGTGCTCCAAACGTGTGCAATATTACCAAATATTCTTACTTCTCTATTAATTTCACTTTCATAAAATGCAGTTTCCATTGCCATTGCATCGGTTTCTTTATGAAAATCTTTCAACGACATTGTTACTTGTTTCAATTTTCCATTTACTTCATTCAAATATGAATAAATTGCATTTGGATTATGAATTGATAAATCTCTTTCCCATTGTCTTTTTTCTCCCGCCTCGCCAGAAACGACTTCATAAAATGCTTCGATTATTCCGTTGATTGTTAAAACGTCTTTTTTTAACGGATAATTTTCCGTTAATTCTTGTACTTTTAAATTTTGAATTGTCATACTTGTGATTAAAATTTGTTTTAAAATTCTTCTGTTCATGTTCTTTTTTTGAACAAACTAAAACTTTATAAATCTTTTTCAAAAACTTTTTATTCAAACGTATTAATTTCTTATTTCGATACGTCTATTTATTATTTTGTGCTTATAAGAGGAATTTATTTATTGAGGAATTTAGACATTCTTTATAACTTTTTCCAACCGCAACTTTTATGTTTTTTAAAATAATGTGATTATCTTCCAAAATATCAATGTTGGTTAAATTTACAATATGTGAATTATGAACTCTCATAAATTCGTCTGGCAAATTTTCAATTAAATCTTTTAGCGATCTATAATAAATATATTTTTTGTTTTCGGTTGTTAGAATTTCAACATAATTTCCTACACTTCTTATTATGGTTATTTCGTCAAAATATAATTTTACTAATTTTTTGTCAGTTTTGATAAAAGTAAAATTTTCACTTTTCATAAATTTTTCTATTTCCATTCAGTTTTTCGAAAATATCGCTCAACTTGTATATATGAGCCATAAAGTGTCACTTACCCACATATATTTGGGTGGCTTTGTGCTATAAAGTGACTTTTATTTATTTATTTTTTTAATTTATAAATATCATCATTTTTTTGAATATTTCAAAATCCAATTTTTTTTTAATTTTCTTATAAATCATCAAACGGACTCTACATACTCTTGCTATTCTCTCTCTAATTTTTACGAATACTCCATACGTGTTGCCTGACGTGTAATCGGTTCCGTTCAACGTGGGTTTCATTGTGCGGCTTACAGCCGCAACGAAACCCTAGCTGTTGTGTACTGGTATTTTTAGTTTTATTTTCCAATTATAAAGTCATTTATTATTTTTGTAATAACATCAGATTTTTCCCAAAAAACTTCATGCGAACATTTCGGTATCACACAAAATTGACTATTTTTAATTGCATTGTGAATTTCTATTCCGTGTTCTAATGAATACATATCATTATCTCCGTAGATAATTAAAGTTGGAATATTGATTGCTTCTAAATCTGATTTTGGGAAATATTGATTTTCAAACCAAATTTTACCAACTTCAGAAACATACTTTTTCCAGTTTCGTTTTGGTAGTTTACTTTCATAGTTTTTGATCCAGCCTTTTAAATTTTTTTCTACCCAAAGTGTATCTGCGTAATTTCTAATTTCATCAACATTTTTAAAACCTTCTATTTTATAATTTGCTCCAGAAACGATTAGTTTTTTTACTTTATCGGGTCGATTTTTTGCGAGAATTAATCCTGTATTTCCGCCGTCGCTCCAACCCAAAACATAAACGCTATCCAGTTTTAATTTCTCTATAATTTCCGAACTATATTCAGCCATTAATCTATAACTTATTTTATCTTTTGAATATTCAGAACGACCTAAACCAGGCGAATCAGGAATTATAACTCTATATTTTTTTGAAAGTTTAGGTATTACTTTTTCAAAATCGGCAATGCTTCCAAATCCTCCGTGTAGTAACAATAATGGAATTCCTTTTCCATACTCTTCATAGTAAACTTTAGTTTCTAATATAGTTAAATATTTTCCATTATTGAAACCATATTTAACTTGTGAATTTCCACTTTCAGTTATTAACGATATAAGTAAAAATATGAATAATTTTATTTTCATTTTTTTTTGTTTTGCTGGCGGCGGTTTCAAGTTTCTATTGCAATTTTTTGCGTTTAATTTATACTTTGTTTTTTAATTCAGAAAGCCAAATTCTCGTTGCTTTTAGGCTTTCTAAATTAAAAAACAAAGTTCGATTTTATTTTTTGATTTCATACTTTTAAATCATTGTTGTCCGATAAAAAAAGATTATTAGTTCATATTTGTATATAAATATAAGGCTAACAAGCTTTTTTTTCTGTTTAACTTGTTTTTTGTTACTTCCTTTAGATGGCTATATTTCTAAATTTATTTTTTTGATTTTGGTTTAGCTAGTTGTCAACAGGCTAAATATTCATCAAATAAACCCAACTGTCCATCGTTTTCTTGATTAATTTCCCAATCGATTTCGGGACTTTCAAAAAATTTAGTTAGATGAATATAGTTGAACAAATGAATCCTACAAAAGCTTACTATATTTGAGAAAGACCATTGTTTTTTTAAACTCCTCTTTATAACCTGCATCAATAAATTTACAATCAAAACACAATAAATTTGAATTTTAATGGCATTTTCGTTATCACCTAAAAAATACTTCAGTGGAAAATTTTGTTTTATTTGCTTAAATAATAACTCAATTTGCCAACGTATTTTATAAAGTGCGGCTATTGTGTCGGCTCTAAATTCAAATAAATTACTGATAAACTCGAACGTTCTTTTGTGTTGTCTGTCATAATATAGTATTTTTCTTAATTTTAATTTTGTTTTCTTATCTACTTCAACTTCAATGATTTCATCCGATAAAACACCATTGTGTATCATGTCTGGTATATCGTTTGATTGTATTATCTCATACTTTGCATTGCTTTTCAATCGGGTTACAAATCCTGTTTTTTTCTCTGTAAAACGAGCAAAAGCCTTATAATCATTGTATCCCTTATCAAATATATAAAGTGTGTGTTCATCGCATTTTAGCTTTTCTAGGAACTGATGGTCGTGGGTTGTAGCTGCTGTGTGCCAAATTAAATTAGGAACTTTCTCGTCGGCGTTTATCACACAATGTGACTTTATTCCGCCTTTACTTTGCCCATCAATAGATTTTCTACCAACACATTTTAAAATGTCTTTAAATAGGCTTATTGTTGTGCTATCAATAATTTTGACTTTTTTTCCTAGTGCTATCTCAATTCGACTGTCCGACAAAGCAAAACTATATTTTATAAGCAAACTGTTATAAACCTCTTCAAAAAATTCTACTTTTCTGCCCTTATTTGCATCAGCTAATGTGCTTTTTTTAGGAAGATGATTTATTCTCACAGTTTCTGCTTTTCCAGACAACCCAAGCATTCCGCCAGCAACTTCTCGTAAAGAGTTGCATTTTTCAAGACAACAAAAAACCATACTAAACAAATGATCTTGACACTTGAAATGTTTTACATACTTATCTGAATCGTGCTTTTTGACTGCTTTTTTAATCATTGAATCATCTATCAAAGAAATCAACTGTCCGAATACAGATTTAGTCGAAAAATACTTATTTTTGCTCATCGTTATTTTAAATTTTGCAATTCAAATTTACGATGTTTTTAGAGAAGCCATTAATTTGGCTTCTTTTATTTTTATTTTTTTATCGGACAACAATGCTTTTAAATGATTTTTTTTTGAATAAATAACCTCGAAATTGTGTTTAAAGGCGATTCGTATTGTAGTGTTTTTCGATGTCTTTCATTGAGTTGATTTT
>JAYVGC010000167.1:0-5671 GCA_043772535.1 Flavobacterium sp.
AGTACTGTGTACATAAGGGTTGATTTTGAAATGATTATGTTTTGCAACACAAATTTCGTCAACCCTTTTTTAATTACCAAATAAGTTTAAACCACTTCAGTAAAAAAATACCTAAAATGTATATATCTCAATTTGATATAATACGTTCTGTGTAGTGATTACATACATTTAAGCAGACAAAAAGCGTAAAGACATTGTCTCATCTTGAGTGCAATAATCGTAACCACTTCTTGCATAATCCTTTTTAGTTTCGTGAAAAATACGGCAAATAATATCACAGTTAAAATATAAATAGTAAAATAGCATTTTTACAGACTCAAGACAACTATACACCGACTTAAAATTTTTACGTGAATACCATTTTTCAAATAAGAGTTTTACCACTACAAAATGACAAATACATCAGTTAAAATAGAAGTCGTCGACTTTAGATTATTAATCGGCAACTCGCTCTTTAATTGATACCAACCGACGTATATAAGAGCAAAATGTGAAATACTCAAATTAAAATGTTCATACACTTGAAGGCTAACTTAAAAAAATAGTTAATTTTAAGAAAAAATTAGGAAAATATAAATGTAATTATTATATTCGTACTAACTAAACTAAAATTTATTATATGAAATTAAAGTTGAATCGATTTTTAGTGCTACTAATTGCATTAATATCCCAATTAGCTCTCGCACAGGAAAAATACGCAAGCGGAGTTGTTACAGACGTAAATGGTGCTCCTATTCCAGGTGTAAACGTAACAATCAAAGGCACAAACAAAGGCACATCAACAAATTTTGATGGTTCGTTTAAGGTGCAAGCGTCTAAAGAAAATATCTTAGTATTTACATTTCTCGGTATGGTTACGTCAGAAAAATCAGTTGATGTAAACATGATAGTAAAATTATCCGATGACTCAGTTAAATTAGCAGATGTGGTAGTTACTGCATTAGGTATAAGAAGGGAGAAAAAATCACTTGGCTATTCGACGCAAGAAATTAAAGCTGCTGATTTAAAGTCGGGGACAGCAAATGGAAACTTTTTAAATGACCTTTCAGGTAAAGTAGCTGGAGTTACGGTTAGAAGAAATAATAATTTTGGTGGTTCAACAAACTTAGTGTCTAGAGGTGTAAAAAGCTTAACTGGCAATAATCAAATGTTAATTGTTATAGATGGTGTCCCGATCAATAATTCAAATGTTAATACTACAAATCAAAAAAACGGTCAAGGAACTAGTTTCGATTATGGAAATGCCGCCACGGATATAAATCCAGAAGATATTGAATCAGTAAATGTGTTGAAAGGCGCAGCAGCGAGCGCATTATACGGATACCAGGCTGGTAACGGAGTGCTATTAATCACGACAAGAAAAGGGAAATCAGGGAATGGGCTTGGAGTAACTTTTTCATCGGAATTTGTGGTTGGAAGTATCGACAAAAGTACTTTTCTACATTATCAAAATAAATATGGTGCAGGTTACGGACTGTATTATGGCCCTGGAGAAGATTCTTATTTTAACGAAGCTGACATCGATGGCGATGGTACGATTGATTACATTGTTCCATTCGGTGAAGATGCATCTTATGGGGCTCCGTTTAATAATAGCATGGTCTACCAGTGGGATGCTTTTACACCGTATTCATCAAATTTTGGAAAAAAAACAGCATGGAAGAACGCGGATAATGGTCCTATTACATTTTTTGAAACACCAATGTCATTAAACAATTCAATATCATTAGAAGGAAGCGATGAAAAATCAAATTACTTAGTAAATTACTCGAATCTAACGCAAACAGGGTTAATGCCAAATAGCAGCATCAAAAAAAATAACATCAGTGTAAAATTTTCACATGACTTTAGTGAAAAATTAACTGGTACATTTTTTGCAAATTACATAGAGCAAAATACTGTTGGTAGAAATTCAACTGGATACAATGATAATATACTCTCTAATTTTAGACAGTGGTGGCAAACAAATGTTGATATTAAACAATTACAGCAAGTATATGAAAATTCTAACGGACAAAATGTAACATGGAATATTAAATCACCAACCGATTTGAGACCTGCGTACTGGGACAATCCTTATTTTCAAAGATATAAAAATTACCAAAACGATAAAAGAAATAGATTTATTGGCTACGGTAAGTTAGACTATAAAATAAAAAACTGGTTAACTACAACATTACGAGTTTCTACAGACACCTACTCCGAAACACAAGAAGAACGAAGAGCAGTTGGCTCAGTTGCCGCAAATTTTGGTATAAATAGACTTGATGAAAAATCAGGATATCAAAAATTCAATAGAAACAATACGGAAACAAATTATGATTTACTTCTTAATTTCAAAAAAGATATAAATAAAGATTTTAGTTTTAGCGGCTTACTTGGCAGTACGATCAACAGAATAAATACTGAAACAACTTTAGGTTCCACCCAGGGCGGTCTATTGGTAAAAGATGTATATAGTCTTCAAAATTCAACAGCCGCAGTTAGAGCAATTGATACAGAAACCAAACAAGGAATTAATAGTATTTATGGTCAAGCATCTTTTGGTTATAAATCGTTACTGTATTTAGATGCAACAGTACGACGTGATGTTTATTCAACACTTCCAAAAGATAAAAATGCTATTACATACCCCTCAGTTTCGGGGAGTTTTGTATTTTCAAATATACTAAATCAAAAATGGCTAAGTTACGGTAAGTTGAGAGCAAATTATGCAGAGGTAGGTAATGGAGCGCCTGCACAATCACTTGGAGATAATTATACACAATTTGATCCATTTGGAAATGCGCCTCTATTTTCTGTTTCATCCATAAAAAATAATCCGAATTTAAGACCGACAATAACAAAAAGTAATGAATTTGGTCTTGAAATGTCGTTATTTAACAAACGGCTTGGATTTGATATTAGTACATATCAATCCCTAAGTGTAGATCAAATTTTTCAAGTTCCCTTTTCAACATCTACAGGTTATACGTCGAAATTCTTCAATGCAGGCTCAATTGAGAATAGAGGTATAGAGGTTCAATTTAATGTCACCCCAATTTCGACCAAAAATTTTAAATGGGATATATTTGTAAACTGGGCACAAAACAAAAATAAAGTAGTTTCTTTAAATGAAGATATAGACAACTTACAATTAGGCAGCTTCCAAGGGGGAGTAACGATTAACGCAGCAGTAGGTCAACCGTATGGATTAATTAGGGGCACGGATTTTACATATTTAAATGGCGAAAAGGTTGTGGGAACAAATGGAAGATATATACTGAACACGAACTCAAATAATGTAATAGGAGATATAAATCCAGCCTGGACAGGAGGCGTTAGAAATAAGATCACATACAAAAACATATCCTTGGGTTTCCTAATAGACATGCAACGAGGAGGTGATATTTTTTCATTAGATCGATCTTATGGTTTGGCCACAGGACTTTACGAGGAAACAGGGGGCCTTAACGACCTCGGTAATCCTATAAGAAATACAATTGCAAATGGTGGCGGTGTCATTTTACCAGGCGTTCAGGCAGATGGCACACCAAATACCGTACGAACACCAGGTCCAAATTTTTTTGGCAATGTGTCTGGGTACCGCAGACAACCAAACAAAGCTTTTGTATATGATGCCTCATATATCAAACTACGAGAAGTATCAATTTCCTACAGAATACCTTCCAAAATATTAAATCCAATGTATATACAAGATTTAAAAATTAGCATCGTAGGAACAAATCTGTGGATAATAGACAAAAATTTACCCGATGCAGATCCTGAAAGCGGATTAGGTTCAGGAAACTTGTCCTCAGGTTATTCCGTTGGATCTTTACCAACAACAAGAAATATTGGATGTAACTTAACATTAAAATTTTAACTATGAAAAAAATAGCAACAATGCTAAGTTTATTTATCTTTTTAACATCTTGCACAGATGATATTACAGATTTAAACAGAGATACGAAAAATCCAACAATCGTTCCGGCTGGCTCACTCTTTTCAAATGCAGAAAAGAACTTAGTCGATCAAATGACTAGCACAAATGTAAATAATAACGTCTTTAGATTATTTGTGCAAAATTGGACAGAAACAACTTATACAGACGAAAGTAATTATGATATCGCTACACGTACAATACCAGACAATCATTGGTCTACAATATATAGAGATGTTTTACAAGATCTAAAAGAATCTAAAAGAGTATTGATAGCCGAAACTTATGAAGGTACTTCCGCCGCAATAAATGAAAAAAATATAATCCGAATCAATAAACTTGCAGAGATTGAAATTTTAACTGCATATGCCTATTCAATTTTGGTTGATACATTTGGAAATATTCCCTATGCACAATCATTAAACATCGCAACATATCCAAATCCAAAATATGATGATGCGGAAATGATATATCGAGATCTAATATCTAGACTCACCGCAGCAGTTGCAACAATGAATACGGCCTATGATGGTTTCAGTACATCTGATTTAATTTATGATGGAAATGTAAAAAAATGGAGGAATTTCGCAAATAGTTTACGCTTAAAATTAGCCATAAACATGGATGATGTAGATCATCCGTATGCAACAAACATAGCAATAGCAGCAATTACCTCAGGAATTATAACTAACGCAGTTGATAACGCATCATTAAAGTATCAACCAGTTCAACCAAACACAAATCCAATATTTGTAGATGTTGTTGCAAGCGGTCGAGATGACTTTATACCAACGAGTACAATTATTAATAAAATGAAAACATTAAACGATCCTCGAATGGCGCAATACTTTACTCAATATTTAGGGAACTATGTTGGTGGTACTCCAGGTAACAGTAATAATTATTTCGTTAAATCACATATTGGAGAAAGCATAGTAAAACCAACATTCGAAGCATTAATAATGGATTATTCTGAAGTAGAATTTTTATTAGCAGAAGCTGCGTCGAGAGGTATAGCAGTAGGAGGTACTGCCGAAGGACATTACAATAATGCCATTATAGCATCTTTAACATATTGGAATGTTCCAAATCCAAACATAATATCTTATATGGCACAACCTTCAGTTGCGTTTGCAACTGCTGTTGGTACATGGCAAGAAAAGATAGGAAATCAATCATACATCGCATTATACAATAGAGGTTTTGAAACTTGGACATCATACAGAAGACTAGACTTTCCAATTTTAATTGCACCTGCTGACGCAGCAGTAAATAAGGTGCCAACAAGATATACCTATCCTGCATCTGAACAAACTTTGAATTCATCAAATAATAGCTCAGCGGCAACAGCAATTGGAGGAGATGGATTAACAACAAAGATTTTCTGGGATAAGTTCTAAATTTTGAGTTAGTTTATTATCTATTAACCACCAAGACTTAAAAATTGGTGGTTTTTTTATACCTATTAAATATGCAAAAAGAACACCAAATTTTCGGAATACGAGCAATAATTGAAGCCATAAATGCAGGCAAAGAAATAGACAAAGTATTTATTCAAAGTGATACCCAAGGCGATTTAATGAAAGACTTAATGAGCCTCATGAAACGAAAAAGCATCAACTTTAGTTACGTGCCCGTTGAAAAACTCAATAGACTAACATCCAATAATCACCAAGGTGCAGTGGCCACCATATCGCCAATTGGTTTTCAAGATCTAGAAACACTCATTGAAAAAGTAATCGATTCGGG
>JAYVGC010000168.1:0-14983 GCA_043772535.1 Flavobacterium sp.
TGTAGCGTTTACCACTCCTGGTGATAAAAATTTTACAATTGGGTCTCTAGAACCTGCACTTGTACCGTTTAAATAAATTGGTGTTTTAGAAAACGACCAGTCCCATATGGCACCTGCATAATTAAGAATACTATAATCGCTAAATTTTATTTCTTGGTTTACACAAATTTCTTTAACATTGGTGGTTGGTTGCGCTATAGGATTGCTTTTTTCATAAAAAGAAATCTCTTGAACTCCTATTGAGCCTGCCACTCTTAATTTTTCTTTGAAGTGAGATGCTTTTAAAAAAACATTTCCATTTAATGTTTTAGTCATTAAATTGGCGGAATAGTCAACCCAATCGGTCATTGTGTTGTCTTTGTAGTAACATTTGGCTATGCCGTTTATTCTTCCCATTAAATAAACTCCACCATTAGAACCATATTGGTGTAGAATTTGTCTCGGTTCAATATTATTAATGGTTGGAGTTACCATGTCTGTCCAAACTTGTCCGCCATCGGTGCTTTTAAAAACTTTTGCATCGGAAAAAATATTACTATGAATTAACCAAATTTCATTGGTATTTGTCTGTGAAACATCAATATAACATTTAAGTCCCTCAGATTTTAGATCTACATTATTTAGGTTCATATTGCAAATAGTCCAATTTATACCACTATCAACAGTTTTCCAAAGTCCAGTAGTTTCGGTCATAACATAAATCACTTTAGTATCTTTCCGAGTGGTTTTTATATCCCAAACCGGCGATCCGAAATCTTTTAAAACTTGACCAGTTGCACCATTGTCATATGATATCATAACGTTATTTCCAGTTGCTGAATAAATAATATTACTATATACAGTATTTGAGGTGGTATCGCTATTGCGCGCTCCAAAAAGAAAAAGATTATTTTCTAATGTAAATGGGAAGCTAACCACAAAATTTGGATTATATGTTATGTCGATTTGTTTAAAGTTTTTACCAACACCAGAAAAAAACATGGAATTGGGTCTGCTAAAAATAGTTTTCCCATTCGCCTCTTCAGCACCGCCAAGGTGTAATGCTTTTCTATTGTTCCATTCTGGATTAAACATATTATTACCGTTGTGGTATTTGCCACCTCCCATTTGGTCGGTGTTAAAACCCAGATCAAAACCCCAATAATCTAGAGCATCCAGGCCTCTGCAAGTACTTTTCCAGTTATTCAGGCTTGTGAAACCATCGGTAGATTCACTCACGCCGCCATCGGTAGATAATATAACAGTATTTCCAAAAAGCACCATATCTTGTATGTCAGGATGGGTTCCGAAAGGGTCATCATAACCACCAATGGCATTAAACGTTAAACCACCGTTAGTTGATTTATAAAAAGAGCAAATGCCTAAAAAATAGGTGTTTACATCGACTGGAGAAATACCAAAAACAAAATCGTAAAAACCTTGTGAACGATAAATACTTACGTTTGAAAGTAGTGCAAAATTTTCACCACTATTGGTACTTTTAAGTATTTCTACTTCATTACCAATTTTATAATTAGTACCAGTTAAAGAAGCAATACACACTAATTCTGGATTAGCATCCGAAACGGCTATTAAAAAACCATTTTTGGTAATATTAGAATTGTAGTTCGTAGGTTTTTCCACCCATGTTAATCCTGCATCTGTACTTTTATAGAAAACGCCTGCTTTGTTAACGGCATAAGCAATAGTTGAACTGCCAGGCTTAAATTCTACATCCATAAAACTGCCCGTTTGCTTTTTGCTGAAAGTTGCTCCAGCATTTGAGGAAACATATACACCACGGTTTGTAGCAGCTAAGATTGTTGTGCCATTATTAGACCATAAAATTTTATTACATTCTGCTGTAACTGGTTTTAATGTCCAAGTTGCACCGCCGTCTGCACTTAATCTGAACGGATTGCTTCCTAAAATTATCTTGTTTGGATCTGTTGGATGAAAAGCACTTGGTCCGGTGTTTTCTGCAATAGTTAACCAATTAGCGCCTCCATCTGTTGTTTTGTAAAGTACGCCAGTTTCGCTACTTGCCAGTCTAATATTGGTTGACGATGGCGCTACACTAATAAAATATATATTGGTACTACTAACAATTTGCTTATCATTATAAGTTATTTCTTTAGAACCAATTTGTTTCCAGTTATTTGTTGAAACAATTTTATCATAATTTTTACTGTAAATACTGGTTCTATTTTTTTCTTGATTTTCAGCTTCTTTAAAAAAAGCATCTGTTGTTGGCATAACAATAAATCCTGCTTCATTTATCCAATGGCTAGGCACTTTTTTTAAGAAATTTATTGCAAAGCGAACTATCGGATTTTCAGATTTGCTCTCTTTGAGTTCTTTTTCTAATTCATTTTCTTTTTTTACTTTTTCTTTTTTCTCTTTTTTTTCGGTAATAACCCAATCATTAATATCGTTTTTTAGTTTTATGATATTAATTTGATCAGGATTATCGTAAAACTGATTTGCCCAACTAGGAGTTTCGCTACTTTTTGATGGTAAATCAGAAAAGTTGATATAGTCTTTAATACTCATTTTGGTTTCTTGCGAAAAACCATTCATTGTTAGTAAAAATAATAGCAATAAATAAATTTTTGTTTTCATGGTTTTAGTTTTTAATTATCTTTAAATACTCATATTTATTATTAATCTTATTATACAAAATAACTAAATATAAACCTACTGGCTGTTGTTCTAAATCAACTTGCATCAAGTTATCGTTGGTTTTTTCAAATTTTGATGTAATGAATTTACCATCAATATTGTATATACTTAAGTTATATTCAGAGTCATTCGATTTGGTATCAATCGTAAACGAACTGGTTGTAGGATTTGGGAAAGCAACAATGGTAGTCGCAGAATTTGAAATAAAATTATCTATTGCCAAAACTTGTTGCGATGCTAATGAATAACACGAATTTGTAATTTGATAATTACTACCTGCACAAGGTGTCGACAGGCGTTGAATGTATAATTTGTTATCAATCAAAATAAATTTCAATTTTCCGTTTGCGCTTAATTCAGAATATACATTTGCCGAATCATTGTTTAAAAGTACAGATGATGTAGTTGAACCAAAATGCTTATAATCAATAACGTGAATTAAATTTTTATCAAAATCGATGCTCAAATATATTGTTGCAATAGTGTTATTACAACTTGTCTTGATATTTAATTTAACAAATACACCCGTTTGTGAATTTGCAATAGTTGAAAAATCTTGCACCAATTGTTTATTAGAGTCAGTAAATATTGCAGTTGAGAGTGAATTATTACAATTAGACGGTTCGAGTGCATTGTCCACTCCATTTTGGTTATCATCCATAGATGACCAGCAGGATGGGTTTAGTCTGAAATTGGAATTGCTACAAGCATCAGATATTCTTTTGATATATAATTTTTTGTTGTTGATAAAATAATTTACCTGTGCATTGGCAGATAATGTACTACTTACAGAATTAGTTTCATTTCCTATTGTTGATGAAGATGTTGTAGCTCCAAAATGTTTGTAATCTAAAACATTAATTGACCCTGAATTTATATCTACAATAGCTTTTAAATTATTACTTACATTATTACAGGCTATAAAAGTATTTACATTTACATAAAAAAGACCGCTTGTGGCATTTGCAAAATCTGTAACCAATATATCATTATCGTTGGTAACTGGTGCAGATTGAGAAATTTGATTGTTGCATTTTTGCATTTCAACGTAATCGCCATAATTAGATTCGGTGGTAAGTATTGGTCTAAAACAAAAAGTATCTTGCAGAAGAAATGCGAATGTTGGCAAATTCCAATAAGTGCATGTACTATTAAGGTGCTTAATATGTAGTGATTTATTAATTAAAGAGAATGATACTCCCGCATAGGCATCACTGGCACTAGTTATAGCGCTTGTATCATCGTTTAACACATTAAATGGAATTTCGCCGCAGTGTTTATATTGGAGTACTTTAATTTTATTAGTATCTAAATTTACAACAGCAATTAAACTGCCACTTTTACCAGCGCATCGGGTATAAAATTTTACCCGAACTAAAAATTTACCAGTTGTGGCACCATTAAAATTAGTAACCAAACCTTGACTTCCAACACCTAGGTTTAAATTGTTTTGATTATTATATTCACATGTAAAATCATAGTCATGATCTGAATTTACAGCCAAGCAACTCGCTGAATCATAATTTACTTTTACAAAATTATCGATTGTTTTGCTGTCTGATAATCCAGAGTTATTGGTTACTTTTAGTGTAACAGTAACCGTTCCTGGTGATAAAAATTTTACAATTGGGTCTCTTGAACCAGCACTTGTTCCGTTTAAGTAAACTGGTGCTTTAGAAAACGACCATTCCCAAGTGGCACCTGTGTAATTAAGAATACTGTAATCGTAAAATTTTATTTCTTGGTTTACACACACTTCTTTTTGGTTAGTGGTTGGTTGTGCGACAGGCTTACTTTTTTCGTAAAAGGGAATCTCTTGAATTCCCATTGCACTGGCTACACGCAATTTTTCTTGAAAATAAGATGCTTTTAAAAATATATTTATATAAGCAGTGGCAATTCTTAAATTTGCCGAATAATCAATCCAATCAGGCATCGTGTTATTTCGATAATAGCATTTGGCTATTCCAGCTGTTTCCCCCACAAGATAAATTCCCCCATCAGATCCGTATTGGTTTAGTACTCTCTTTGACGAAAATCCAATTAAGCTGGTGGTATTTAAATTTATCCACGTTTGACCGCCATCGGTACTTTTCGAAATTCGTGCATCTGAGTATAAAAAGTTTTCAGTTATCCATATTTCGTTGGCATTGGTTTGCGATACATCTATGTAACAATCAAATCCTTTGGTGGTTAAATTAACATTATTGATTATCATATTGCATGGAGTCCAATTTAAACCGCCATCGCTAGTTTTCCAAATTCCAGTGGTTTCGGTTAAAGCATAAATTACATTTGCGTCTTTTCGGCTAGTTTTTATATCCCAAACTTTAGAATTAAAATTTTTTAAAACTTGATTCGTTATTCCGTTATCATAAGATACAGTAAGGTTGTTGCCATCACTGGCGTAAATAATATTACTATTTAAAGTATTTGATGTAATGTCACCATTGCGAATTCCGTGAAATAAAACATTATTTATTAATGAAAATGGGTAAGATTCTGTTACAACGGCGTTGAAATCGGTATCAATTTGTTTAAAATTTTTTATATACGATGAGTTTGGTCCCTTGTAAAAAATAGAATTTGGTCGGCTAAAAATTGCTTTTCCATCTTGTTCTTCACCTCCTCCTACGTTTAACGTTATACCATTTTTCCAGTTCGGATTAAAAATGTCATTTCCGTTGTGGTATTTACCACCTCCCATTTGATCCGTATTAAAACCTTGGTCAAAGCCCCAATAATCAAGTGCATCTAAACCTTTACAAGTAATTCGCCAATTAGATGGGTCCGTAAAATTATCGGTCGACTCACTCACGCCACCATCTGTTGCCACAATTACAGTATTGTTGACAATAGCTAAGTCTTGAATATCAGCATGCAAGCCATAAGGCCCGTTATAACCTCCAATGGGAGTAAAATTTAAGCCGCCATCGTTTGATTTGAAAAGTGAACATACGCCAGCGTAATAAATATTGGCATTTAACGGCGAAATACTAAAAACAAAATCATAAAACCCGTTGGAACGACCGCAACTGAACACCGAAAGCGGTGTAAAATTTTCACCACTATTGGTACTTTTAATCAATTCTACTCTATTATTCACACTATCAAATTCAGTACCAGTTAAAGAAGCAATAGAAACTAATTCGGGGTTTATAGCTGTAACGGCTATCAAAAAACCATTTTTGTTAGTATTAATAGTATAATTTGTTGGTTTTATAACCCATGTTAATCCACCATTGGTAGTTTTATAAAAAAAGCCAGCATTGTCAATGGCATAGGCAATTGTAGAGCTACCTGGTTTAAATTCAACATCCATAAAATGCCCACTTTGTTGTTTGCTAAAAGTTGAACCCGAATTATTTGATATATAAATGCCTTGCTCTGTGGCTACTAAAATAGTGGTGCCATCAAAAGACCATACAACTTCATTAGCTGTTGTAAAAATTGGACGCAATGACCAAGTTACACCGCCATCTGTGCTTAATCTAATTGGATTGCATGCCAGAACTATTTTATTAGCATCGGTTGGGTGGAATGCACTTGGTCCTAAATAACTATTCATGTAAGTCCAATTACTACCGCCATCAATGGTTTTATACAACACACCATATTCTGAACATGCCAATCGTGTATTGGTTGCCGATGGCGCAACACTTAAAAAAATAATGTTGGTCTGGCGAACAATTGGGTTTCCGTCTTTAAGTACTTCTTTTGGACCAATTGAAGTCCAGTTATTGGCAGTAGTACTTTTTTGGTTGGTTGTTTTTGCCGTTTTTTCGGTATTTTGTGCATCTTTAAAAAAATCATTTATAGATGGTAACTTTAAATTCCCTGTTTCATCTATCCAATTATTTGGAACTCTTCTTATAAAATAAGTTGCAAATCTTACGATTGGATTTTCTGAAATATTCTCTTTTAGTTCATCTTCAAATTTTTTATCTTCACGTGTAAATTGTTCTTTACTGATTTTCTCTTTTTTTTCTGTTCGCTCCAAAACCATCCAGTCATTTATTTCATTTTTTAAATTATGGATGTTAATTTGGTCCGGATCGGTGTAAAACTGATTTGCCCAACTAGGTGTATCACTTGTTTTAGTTGGTAAGTCCGAGAAGTTGATATAGTCTTTGATACTCATTTTGGTTTCTTGAGAAAAACCATTTATGGTAATCAAAAATAGTATTAATAAATAAATTTTAGTTTTCATGATTTATAATTTAGTATTCATAAATTCTTTACTTTTTCTCGTAATTGTAATTTTTGACTATTAAGTTAAGTTGTCTTATGTTTTTAAAATTTTATTATCAACAATCAATCTATTATAATGTAACAATGCAGACTCAGTGAGCAATAAAACCGTTGAATGATATTCGAAAACGCAAAAATTGCAATGAAATAGTCGAATATTTGTTTAGCAATTTTGAATAGTTTTTATCTTGAAAAACCTAATATTCGAATAAAATAACTAAGGCTTCATTGTTAACTTAAATTATTCTACAACAATTCTTTTCACAGTTTTATTTTGTCCATTTAGTATATAAACTAAATATATTCCAGATTGGGCTTTATCTAAAGCAATTTCTTGATTAAATAATCCTTTGTTTTCAAAGGTTTCAGCAAATATTTTTCTGCCTTGCATATCGTTAATTGTAATTTTAATTTCGTCGGAATTATTTGTAATAAATGATATTTTAAAACTTCCGTTATTTGGATTAGGATATAAAGCAAAATTTTTAAATTCAAAATTGTCGTTTTTTAAAACATTTGTTGAATACTCGCTTGCAATTGTATTGTAATAGGCTCTCATTCTGGTGGCTTGATTTGCGGTAAACATGTACATGCACGCATCATCTGTATAATCCATGTAATTCATAGTCAACGATTTTTGGCCAGTTACACAACCTAAAACAGTTCCGGTTATCGGGCAACCGCCTGATCCTGTGCATTTCGGAGTGTCATTTAAATAATCTGTATTAGATATGTCGTTACAAAAACCTCCGTTTCCAAATGTATGTTCTAAATTAAAAAAGTGTCCTAATTCATGCGATAAAGTGCGTCCTAAATTATAATCGCCTTGTGGTGCATAACCGGTGCAACCAGCACCACTGCCAAAAGCATCATAATTTATTACTACGGTAGCACCATCGCTAGGGTTACCTCCCAACGGAGAATAGCCTAATGCACCAGCCGCTCTAACTACAATATTCATGTAACCGCGCCATAAAGTATCATAATCGGCATTATTTAAAAAATTTGTTCCAAAAGTAACCGCTTTTTGGCCGTTGCTAAGCCCCGAATCAGCAGGATGGTTTTGTGTTGCCAGAACAAATTGTACAGGTAAAGAGCCATTTATTGTACCCGGATAAAAAGCTTGCGTAGTGGGTGACCATAAATTTATATCTGCGTTTGTTGCGTTGAAATCTGCATTGATAATATCAATCTGATTTTGTGCCAGTAGTCTTAAACAGGCTTTATCGGTCGAATTAGTTGCAACGCTAGGAAAATGAACTGCCACAGGTATTATTATTGCACTTGCGGATGACTTATTTTGCAGATTTTGCAGTTTTAATAATTCGATTTCAAACCTACTTTGCAAATCCAAGTGTTTTTGTTTTGCAACTGAATTATTCATCAGTGTTTGCATATACAAAGCGGTGCCACAAGTTCTTTCTTGCGAGAAGCCAAATTGAAATAATAATAAAGCAATAATTGATTTAATTTTCATAATTTAGTCTTTAATGTGTCGATAATTTTCGTGATTATTAGCATTACTTTTTCGCATTGTCTTACGTTTTTAACTAATTTAAATTCAAAATTTTTTAATTATTCTACAACAATTCTTTTCACAGTTTTATTTTCTCCATTTAATATAGAAACTAAATATATTCCTGATTGCACTTTATCTAAAGCAATTTCTTGATTAAATATTCCTTTATTTTGGTAGGTTTCTGCAAATATTTTTCTGCCTCGAATATCGTTAATTGTAATTTTAACTTCTTCAGTATTATTTGTAATAAATGATATTTTGAAACTTCCGTTATTTGGATTTGGATACAATGCGAAATTTTCGAATTCGAATTCACTATTTGCTAAATTCGGTGCAATTGTAAATTTTGTTGTATTCACAGCGTAAAATAAATTACCAACAGATTGAACCATTAACCTACAATCCAACGAATTAATATTGTTCGGAATAGTAATAACTTGTGAACCATCGTTGGGTGTATTTGCCAAAAGTGTGGTTGCAAATGTTAAACCTTTATCTGTCGATAATAATATATTTACCAACGAAGTATTAATATTATTGGCTGTTGTTCCTGCCACATTCCAAGTAATAGTTTGCGACGAGTTTCCCGCCCAAGTTATTCCCGTTGTGTTTTGCGATGTAACTACAAATGGTCCTGCATTGGCATTCACTGTAAGTATCATGTCGTCGCGTCTCACATTTGAACCTCGAATAACAGCATTGTCGCGAACAGTTACAGCAAAATTTTGTACCCGCGATACGCTCGAAAGACGTTCCATTCTTGTATTTAATTCTCCTGCAATAACTTTTTCAAGTTTAGGCATATAACGATTCGGAGAAACTGTTGGTTGGTTAAATTTAAAATTTGGTCCGGATGTAGCCGTTGCGCTAGTTTCTGGCTGTACACCTATATCTAAACCTTCCCAGGAATAAGTATAACCATCTGAATTTGAATTAGTAACTGAGGCTTTTAGAACATAGGGAGTATCTCTTGGAATAGTGTAATCTGCACCAGCGTTTACAACTGGTGGCGCATTGTTTATAGTTATGAATGTACCACTAGTTGTTCGAGCCAAAACATTTTGTATCTCAGCTATAGTTGCCGTATGATAAAATGGATCAGAAAGAGGTTGCCATCCATCTGAATCTAACGCTAAGCCGGCACATAATCTATTATATGATAAATAGGTATTACCTGCGTAAGGTTCTATTTGAATGGTACTATTTAAATTCGGACAGTCACTATTAGAATAGGTGTGATTCGCTCCTAAAAAATGCCCCATTTCGTGAGCGAAATTATTACTAAATTTGTCGTTATTGATGCCTTGTTGACCGTCATATTCTGTTACTCCCATAGTTTTCCAGTCATCAACTGCAATTGCGCCGAGCCATGCAACCCCTGCACCACCGGCACCCATCACGTGTCCTATATCAAAATTAGCATTGCCAATAATTGGAGTAATTTGGATCGATTCCTGTCTTAAAGTAGACATATTACCATTAGTAAAATTATCAGAGTCTACAAAAATAACGGCTTCTTGATTGGCTACTAGTATCATTCGTAACGATAAGTCTCTTTCCCAATCACCATTTAGTCGTGTAATCAAATGTGCCAATGATGCAACTACAACTCCTTTTTTCTGAGCTACTGTACCTGCACCCATTCCTGCTTGAGAAGCAATTACATTAGAAAATTCGACGGTTGTAGCCACCGCTAGTCTAAAAACTCGCAATTTTCCATCGGCGTTTATTTGGCTCGACTTTGGTGTTTTTTTTAATTTATCGAAATCTAATTTATCCTTTTCGTCGGTAACGC
This sequence comes from Flavobacterium sp., assembly GCA_043772535.1. Lineage (GTDB taxonomy): Bacteria > Bacteroidota > Bacteroidia > Flavobacteriales > Flavobacteriaceae > Flavobacterium. The sequence goes on from JAYVGC010000168.1 coordinate 10,227, forward strand.
CACATACAAAGTCAGAGTTTGGTGTTGATGAATTTGAATTTCGATAATAAATTGAGTTTGGAGCTGCTTTCAAATATGTGTAAACAACATAGTTAATAATCGAATCGCTGCGGTATTTTTTTATTAAAAACGAACCCACTTTGCCAGAATTAGTAACAGCATCAAAGCCAAGTGGTGTAATACTAAATCGAATGGATTGTGTTTTATCGTTCATCCCTTTTCCGATATAGGATTTAATATTCGGATAATTATTTGCCAAAGCTTGTTCCATAATGGCTACTTCAAAGATTTTGTAATTATCTAGTCCGCCGTCTGGATTTGGAAAGCTTACAATCACACTAGAATCTGTGGCAGAATCCATTGGTGCCATTGATAGTTGAGTGATTAAAACTGAAAGATTTAAAGTAAAAACCTTGTAGCCAATTCGTGGCCTGTCTGATGCACTGAAAGCTGGCAACTGACCAACTTGAGTTGGCGACATAACAGTCCAAGCTGAGGTTTGACCGAAAGAATTTAATACAGAAATCAGTAGCATTGCGGTCAGTAGTAGTTTTTTCATAGCTCAATTTATTAATAGGTGTTAAATTTTAAATACATTAGTTTTTTTTATTGTTAGTAAATGACTTAAAGTACTGAAAAGCAAAATTTTTTAATTATTCTACAACAATTCTTTTCACAGTTTTATATTCTCCATTTACTATAGAAACTACATATATTCCTGATTGAGCCTTATCTAAAGTAATTTCTTGATTAAATATTCCTTTGTTTTGAAAGTTTTCAGCAAATATTTTTCTGCCTTGAATATCGTTAATTGTAATTTTAACTTCTTCGGTATTATTTGTAATAAATGATATTTTGAAACTTCCGTTATTTGGATTTGGATACAATGCGAAATTTTCGAATTCAAAATCACTATTTGCTAAAGTCGATGAAATTTTAAATTTGGTTGTATTAACCGCATAAAATAAATTACCAACAGATTGTACCATTAATCTGCAATCTAATGCATTGATGTTGTTCGGAATAGTGACAACTTGCGAACCATCGTTTGGTGTATTTGCCAGCAATGTTGTTGTAAATGTTAACCCTTTATCTGTTGAAAGCAATATGTTGACAAATGAAGTATTGATATTGTTTGCTGTAGTTCCTGCTACATTCCAGGTAATGGTTTGAGAGGAGTTTCCAGAATAAACTAAACCGATTATATTTTGAGATGTTACCTCAAAAGGTCCCGCATCGGCATTAACAGTAAGTTTCATATCATCACGTCGAATATGTGAACCCTGAATCAGTGCGTTATCACGTACATTAACAGTAAAATTTTGTATTCTTGACACACTCGAAATACGTTCATTTTTACTACTTAAATTTCCGGTAATTACTTTTGCAAGTTTTGGCATGTAACGATTCGGTTCGATTGTTGGTTTATAAAATTTAAAATTTGGTCCAGTTGTAGCTGTTGCACTAGTTTCTGCTTGAATACCTGTATCAGTGTTTTCCCAAGAATACGTATAACCGTCAGAATTTGCATTAGAAACCGTTGCATTTAGAACATATGGTGTGTCTTTAGGAATTGTGTAGTCAAGTCCGGCATTTACAATAGGTGGAGTACTATTTAAAAGTATAAAAGTACCACTGGTAGCTTGTGATAGAAGATTTTGCATCTCTTTGATACTTTCTGAATGATAGAAAGGATCATTAACAGGTTGCCAAACATCAAACAATGATGCTAAGTTTGTTGGTTGTAAACTACTGCATTTTCTGTTATAGGACATAATAGTAACCCCGGCATAAGGCTCTATTTGCGAACTACCACTAATATTCGGACAGTCAGAAGCAGAATAGGTATGGTTTGCCCCAAAAAAATGTCCCATTTCATGAGTAATACTATTCACAAATACGGCTCCTGTTATTCCCTCTGTTCCATATTCAGCGACAACTCGTGTTTTTTGATTGTCCTGAAGAATACCTTGGCTTGCTATACCACCACCGCCAGTGCCAAGTACTAGACCAATATCAAAATTAGTATTTCCTATAATGGGTGTAATTTGGGTCGACTCATCTATCAGAGTATACATATTTCCGTTTGTAAAATTATCAGTATCAACAAAAATGAGCAATTCTTGGTTTGTAACTAATTTCATACGTACTGACAAGTCTCTTTCCCAGTCACAATTTAATCGTGTTACTAGCTGAACTAAACCCGCAATAATTGCAGATTTTTTCTGTGTAGTTGTACTAGCAGTCATACCTAATTGTTCAATAATTTTAGACGAAAACTCAACCGTTGTAGCTATTGCCAACCGAAAAACTCTTAATTTATCGACCGTGTTTATTTGATTTGACTTCGGAAGTTGTTTAATTTTATCATTGATTACGTTATTACTAATATTTTCAACACCACACACAAAGTCAGTATTTATTGATGACGGATTTGCATTTTTATAAACTGGATTAACCGCTGATTGCGAATGTTTGTATATGATATAAGTGCTAAACAAATTACTTCGGTATTTTTTTATAAAAAACGTATCTACTTTTCCAGAATAAGTTATGGCATCAAATCCGATTGTTGTTAAACTAAATCGTATAGTTTGGGTTTTATCATTGATTGATTTACCTATGTAGGATTTATTATTTGGAAAATTGTTCTGCAATGTTTGTTCCATTACTGAAACCTCAAAAATTTTGTAATCATCTTGTCCTCCTTCGGGATTTGGGAATTTCAGAATTACATTTGAATTTGTGGCATCATCCATTGGTGCAACTGATAATTGTGTTGTCAACAAGGCTAAATCTAATGTAAAAACTTTGTAATCATAAGGCATAAAACCTGAACTAGAGGGATATATCGGCAGTAGTGCAATTTGACTTTGTGTCATAACCGTCCAAGGTGTCGTTTGCCCGATAGTACTTATAACAGAAATCAGTAACATTGCGGTTAGTAGTAGTTTTTTCATAGCTCAATTTATTAATAGGTGTTAAATTTTAAATACATTAGTTTTTTTTATTGTTAGTAAATGACTCAAAGTACTGAAAAGCAAAATTTTTTTATCTTGTTTGTATCAAAAATAGTTACAAAATAATTTAAATAAATTTATTTTTTAAAAAAAAGCTAAAAAAAAGTTCGTTTTTCATTATAAAATCAAATCTTTTTTTAAACAAAATCAGTACATGTTCGCACTATTATTCTTTAATAATTTTTAAATAATTGTATTTATTTTCGTGTTTATCAAAAACAATGACAAAATATAATCCTTGGGCATATTGTTCCATGTTTACTTTCAAAATGTTTGTATCAGTCTTTTCAAATATTGGGGTAATATATTTTCCATCAATACTATAAAAACTCAAGCTAAAATCGTCGGTATTTGTTTTGGTGTCTATATTAAAAATTCCTTTTGTAGGATTTGGATAGGCAATAACCGTTGCCAATCCTGATGATACATATTTATTTACATCTAGAACTTGCTGCGAAGCCAATGAGTAGCATGAATTTGTAACTTGATAAGTACTACCCGCACATGGCGTTGACAGTCGTTGAATGTACAATGCATTATTTATTAAAATAAATTTTAATTTACCGTTTGTGCTTGATTCTGAATAAACATTTGGTGAGTCGTTATTTACAACTGTCGAAAAAGTTGCAGCACCAAAATGTTTATAACTTATAACATGTATTAAATTGGTATATAAGTCTACACTTAAATATACTGTTGCATTGGTACTATTACAACTTGAGTTTATATTTAATTTAACAAACACACTAGCTTGCTGCGACCTTACCGATGAAAAATCTTGAATAAGGTAACTACTTGCATCGGTGAGTAGTGCGGTACTTAGTGCATTATCACAATTTGACGGCTCAATGGCATTGTCAATCCCGTTTGAATCGTCATCCATTGCCGACCAACAAGATGCATTGAGCCTAAAATTAACGCCGCCGCAAGGATCGGCAATTTTTTTAAGATATAATTTTTTATTACTGATAAAATAATTTACCTGCGCGTTTGTTGTCAATGCACTTGTTACAGCACTGGTTTCGTTACCTAGTGTAGCAGATGTTGTGTTGCTTTCAAAATGCTTATAATCAAGAACATGAATAGTGCTGGTATTTAAATTAACAATAGCTTTTAAATTATTAGTTGCACTATTACATGCAGTAAAAGCGTCAATGTTTACATAAAAAAGTCCAGTGGTTGCATTGGCAAAATCGGTAACCAATAAATCGGTATTGTTAGTAACCGTAACCGATTGCAGTATTTGGTTGTTGCATTTTTGCATTTCGCTAGAATCACCAAAATCGATACCCGTATTTGAATAAGGTTTCCAGCAGGAAGCCCGTAGCCTAATAGTTCTACCTGTTTCGCCTATTGATGCACAATAATTACTTATATGATTTAAATATAAAGCTTTATTTATTAACGAAAAAGAGATGCCTGCCCAACGCACACTTGCACTATATACCGTACTGGTATTGTTACCCGTAACCGATATTGGTAAAACGCCGTCTTCGTAATGACTGTATCTAATAACATTTATTTGATCGTTATCGAGGTTTATCAGCGCTATCAAATTACCTGTCAAACTTCGACAATTTGTAAAAAGATTAAGGTTAACCAAAAATTTTCCGGTTGTTGCACCATTAAAATTAGTAACTATTTTTTGACCTCCAACGGGTATGCCCGTTGTTGCAGCAATATTATTAACGCAAGCTATTTGGTAATCAAAATCAGAATTATCTTGTAAACAACTTG
>JAYVGC010000169.1:0-5542 GCA_043772535.1 Flavobacterium sp.
ATTAAGATATTAAAAACAATAAAAATGATATAAAAGAGTCAAAAATAAAGGGTGGCATTACTGAAAAAGTTAGAACAACTTTTTCTGTCTTGTGCCTAACGGCAGACAAAAAGTTGTTGCCAACTTTTTCAACAAGCCGTTGGAACGGTATTTTATACCCGAAAAAAAACTACATATCGCCCAAATTAAAAGTTGTTGATAACTTTAATTGCTTTACATAGGAACCGCTGTTAACTGATGCCCTTTTATTTATTATACTTTTCGTTAATTTATATTCAGAAGTGCGGAAGCTCTAAATCTAAATGCGGACGGTGTAAATCTATTTGCGGTCACTCTATTTCTTTTTGCGGTTGCTCTAAATCTAAATGCAGAATGGATAATTCTAATCGCAGTAACGAGAAAACTTTTTGCGGTAGCAACAAGTTTGTTTGCGGAGCAAACATTTCTTTCTGCGGTTAAGCTATATCTATTTGCGGTTATCATATTTCTAAATGAGGTTTCTACTTTTCTGTTTGCGGTTAGGTTATTTCTTTGCTCTTTTAAATTCTATTCCGCTGATTTGTGCATATTCTGGACTGGTTGCTCCAAATACTGACTTTACATACTTTTTTACTTCGGCTGCTACGTCAACTATTCCTGTGTCTTTGCCATATATTGTTTTGTCTCTTTTTATTCTTGAATTGCTAACTTTGGTATATGATGTTGCTACTTCGTTATTTTTGGTTGTTAATGTATTTATTTTGGCTGTTACGATTGCGGTTTTTAAATCGTTTTCGTTTGGTGCATAACTAACCTCTGATAATAAAACAGAATTTAAACCTGCTAAATGTTGAATTTGTTGGTCGTAAGATTGCTGACTTGATGAAATTGTGGTTGGTGCTGGTGTATTAGGGTCGATAGGAGCAGAGATTATTGATGCTCTTTTACCTTGCATTTTACGATTAAAACCTTTTGCATCTTTAATTTTTTCGGGTGTTGCGTCGGTTGCTTCGAGTGCATTGGTTAATCTTGTTGATAAACCTTTTACTGAACTAAATTCTGTAAAACGTTCGTTTACTTTGTTGTTAAACGCTGTATTGTCCGTTACAACTGTACCAATATCTGTATGCCCTGTTGCCTGTAAGTTAATAAGGTTTGGTAATTTTAGTAATGTTTTTATTGGGTTGTACGGTGCACCATAACCTGTAACGAATTAAATTAAATCTTGGAAGTTTGCAACATTTTTGGCGTGTCCTGTTTCTTGTGTAGATGTCATAATTTTGTTTTTAAGTCAATAAATAAAAATCAAAAATACAAATTATTTTTTTTGACTTTATTAAGATATACATAAAAAATAAAGTGAGATTTAAATTATAATTTAAATCTCACTTTTATCTTAATTTTGCAGTTTTATTGATTTGTTGCAGTTTCAATATAAATTTGAGGATATGCTATCCCTTGTGTTGTACAATTCATCATTTCTGAATTTGAAGGAAGTCTAAATGTTACATTTAAAGGGAGATTATCAACTTTATATTGATTAGGTAAATTAATTTCGTAAAACACATTGTTTGTAGAATTAGTTGGAATGCCTATTACATTATTATTGAATTTGATTAAATAGGCATTATTGCAATCTTGTCCCCTACTTAATATTGTTGCGTTGGTAACCAAAGGTACAACAACTGTGCTTTCATTTTCATTGTTTTTACTGCAACTAAATGTTAATAGAACTAAAATAGAAATAAATATTGTTTTCATAATAATAGATTTAAATATTAGAACCTGCGAGATTTTCTCGCAGGTTTATGTTTTTATTTAATTTTTTACCAAAGTTTTTGCATCAATTATTTTGCCATCGCAAACTAAAGCAATTGTATAGAAACCATTTTGATAATTAGAAATATCAATATTTGTGCTTTCACTATTTGCATCTAATATATAGTTATTAGATGTACCACTTGTTCCATAACTACCTAATACCATTAAATATGCTGAACTTACATCATTTAATTTATAGCTAATATTTACGTTATTAGTTGCAGGATTGGGTGCTATAATATTTAAAGTGCTTGGTTTAAAATTAACATTTACTTCTGCGTAATCTTTAAATCCATCAATTGTAGCAATAACTTCTAATTTATATTTTTTTGCTACATCAGCAGAAATCGTTAAATCTTTTCCTGTAAACACTAAATTGCCATCAGCATCGTACCAATTATAAACTGCAGCTTCATTTATTTGTTGTGCGCTAATAGTAATTGTTTGGTTTTTATCAACAATTTTATCGTCGCCAGCATCAGCAGAAAATGGACTTCTTACTTGTTTTTTTATAATATAAGTTTCACCTCCAATAATTTGACCTGTTACCGCATCTTTTTGAATGACATGATAGGCAAAATGAGTTTTTTCAGTTAATTCTTGAGTTAAGAAATTAAAATTAATATTTAAAATACCTATTTCATTTCCATTGAATGCGATATTGTCAATGATTACGTTATTTCCTTTTACTATTTTCTTTTTCTCATCAGGTGTAGCTTGTACTTGTTGTGCTTCTTTACCTCCTCTTTCCCATGCGTTAAAAAGCGTTTCGTCCATTTTTAAAGTAACTTCTGCTTCGTCATAAATTGGTTTACCTGTTTCTAAATCTTCTTTTACGAGTTCCAAATAGAAATTATGTGGTTCTTCAAATGGATTTCCAACAGCAATTGTACCGCTTGTTCTATTTGCTACTAAATCAACTATTGTAACGTTTTTCCATGCAATGCCATTATTATTTTGAACATTCGTGTATAAATCAGATGTTTCGTTTAAAAGGTCGTTTGGCGCTTCTATTCTTGATAATAAGCAAAAATGCCACTGGTCAGAACCTGCAAAAGCGTAATTAGCAGGATTTGGAACTAAAAATGGTATTTGTAGAATAATCTCTTGCCCTGGTTGAAGTACTGGAATAGTTGTTGACGGGTTTGGGCTTGCAGGCGCACCTTGCAAAGAACCGTTTGGGAAAGTTGACAAGCCATTCCAAGTGTTTGGCCAAGATAATGATGTACCTGCTTTTGCCCAATAAAATTTTAACTGTTCGTTTCCTGTTGAAGCTACGCAGCTTTTGTTTGTAATTCGTACATAAGCATAATTAGGAACTGTTGCGCTATATTCAGGATTTTGATGGTCTAGCAAACCGTCTGCTTGGTTTCGTATCCAAATATCTGTGCTTGTCCACATATATGGAGTTACATTATTAGGTTGTGAACCATTATCATCAATGCCATCTTTTACCATTAAATCTAAAGTTGTGGAGTTCAGAAGTTGAGCCATCTGAACTGCTTTGTGTGCGTTTACTTTACCATAACCTAACTGGATAGAATGTCCAGGCATTAGGGAATTCCAATTGTAATTAAATCCACCTATTTTATCTGCTGTTGATTGGAGAATATTCTTCATTTGAGTTACACTCAAACAAGAATTTACTGATTTCATTAATGCTAATACTCCTGCTACTTCTGGAGTGGAGGCAGATGTGCCGCCCATTCTACCAGTATAAGAAGCAAAATTGACACCATTATTTGGAAGTACTTCACCGATTAATGGCAGTCCTCCAGCATTATCTCTCCAACTATTATATCCATTATTTGCACCTGGTATATCAATTGTCCAAATATTGAAACTTTCACCCGCTATTTGCGTGTTATAACCTGAATGTGATGGTGCTGAAATTTCTAAGTTTGACCCGTTTGGACTATAATTTGCCGTTGTGTTATTTCTATCTGATGCACCGACTGTTATTAAATTTGGAATATTTGCACTACCAGGAAAACTAACAAAACCAGTATTTCCACTAACTCTATTAGCAGTATTTCCTGCTGCAAAAACAACTTGTTTATTGTTATTTACAGCATTATTTATAGCTGAAACTATTGCTGGAATTAAATTTGGATCTGAACTACCGTAACCCCAACTATTCGAAATAATATCTGCACCATTTACATTTGCAAAGTCTATTGCATCCGCATATACACTTGATGGTGCTCCGCCACCAAAAGGAATTTTTATTGGCATTATTTTACACAGAGGTGCTATACCTGTTACTCCTTCGTTATTGTCTTGTGTTGCTGCAACAATTCCTGCACAAGCGTTACCATGATTATTACCTGCTGTTGTGGATATAGTTGGAGACGGATCGTTAGGATTATTTACACCTTGGTAAGGCGCGGCAAAATTACTACCATTTAATCTAATTTGTCTTGTATTTGGTAAATCAGGATGATTACTTGTTACTCCTTCATCAATAATTGCAACAGTAATATTTGGGCTACCTTTAGTAATACTCCAAGCTTCGGGTGCATCAATATCAGCATCAATTGTCGTTGATTTTCCGTCATTTGTCCCTTGTCCAGTATTATGTAAATACCACTGCTGATTAAAATAAGGGTCATTAGGAATGTAATCTAATTTTTGGACTTCTGCAATAAAATCTGGTGTACTAAATTCTACTTGCCCGCTCAAATATATACTTTTCGACACTTGCAAAGCATCTCCTGTTGTTCTATACATATTATAGGATAAAGTTGTTTTTATTAAAGTTAAATTATTTGAAGATATTATATTGGATTTATTAGAAGTAGTTGCTCCTCCTTTAAATTTCAATAAAATATCTTTGGTGTAATTTAATTCTTGTCCGCCAGCAGTAATATAAGTTGGTGTTAAAAAATAGGTTGCATTATAGCTGTCCAAATTTGATGTGTCTACTACAAGATATGTTTTATCTGATAATTTAATACCTGGATAATTTGTTGGATTCATAGTATTAGTCACGCCCAAACCGTTTGGGAATTCTGCTAAATATTTACCCGCAATTTTTGTGATGTTTATTTTGTTATTGTTAGAAGTATAATAAAAATCGTTTGTTTGTGCATTTATAGTTAAAAAACTGAACATAAAACAGACGAAAAGCAATTTGTAAAATTTATTTTTCATAATTTAAAATTTTATAGTTGTGAAATTAAGTATTTTGTATAATCTACTTATAAACAATACATATGACGGTGGATGAATAGATTTTCTATCCATTAATATTGGACTATTTTTAAAACTAAAATTTTTCATCTTTTCAATTTTTAATCACTTTACAAAGAAAAAAAAATTAATTTTACAATTACACAAGTTATAACTTGTTTTTTTCAATAAAATTTTGATTATCAATATCTAATAAAAATATCAGTGAAATTCCAATGGAATTTGCGATTTTTTCCATTGTTTTAATTGTACAATTACCTGCGTTTCGTTCTATTTGTCCATATGCACTTGGTGTCATATCGGATTTGCATGCTACTTCATACTGTGTCAATCCGTAAGCTTCTCTAATTTTTCTTAATCTAATTGCGTAAAACATAACATTTGAATTGATGTTGATATAAAAGAATATAATTTTATTTTCAATTATCTTTTTTAACGTTTCGTGTAGCTCAAGGCGGTTTCAAGTTTCTATTGCAATTTTTTGCGTTTAATTTATACTTTGTTTTTTAATTCAGAAAGCCAAATTCTCGTTGCTTTTAGGCTTTCTAAA
>JAYVGC010000170.1:0-5527 GCA_043772535.1 Flavobacterium sp.
CCAATAGATGTAATAAATCCTTTTAGAGCATATGGCTCAAAAATTTCAAAAGCTAAATATTTTGGTATTAATGGATTGGTAAGATTTAATTTTGTAGAATAATATTGAGCAAAAATTGAAACCAAAAATAGATTTATAACTAAAATTATACCTATCGAAATCTTGTCAATTTTGTTTGATTTATTAAGTTCAATAATTTTTTTCTTCATTTGATTTTCTTTTTCTCTCTCGATTTTTTTATTGAATGACGCTTAACGTTTCGCGGCTACAAGAAGTTCGCGATTTGTAAGCCCAAAACTTTCGATTAAACACCGAAAATCAAAAGTACAAAACCAACTTTAAATTAAGCCCAAAACCCGCCATTTCTGCAAACTGCTGTTAACTGACGCCTTATCTTCTTCTGCTATGATATTTGACTTCAATACTCTGTCTTTTTCTTTTCGGTTTCTGATTGTTTCGGTTAGGACAAAGCTTTGTTTTGTTGCGACATTGTCTTGTTCGATTAGGACAAAGGTTACTTTGATTAAGACATTATTTTCTTTGGTTTTGCCGTTGTCTTTTCGGGTTGTGCCTATGCTTAGTTTAGTCGAGCCAAAGCCTTCTTCGATTGTGCCAAGGCTTTGTTCGATACAGACAAAGGGTGTTTCGTTTATCTTTTTTTGAATTTAATTTTTGCTATTGCTTTGTATTGTGCTAAACTTGCATCAAGTATTGTAAAAAGATAATTTTTTGCTTTGTTGGCAAGGTCTACAAGATTGTCCTCTGCTTTATATAACGTTGTGTTTCTTAAACTTCTTGCATTGTTTAGTGGTACAAAAGTATCTGCTACGGCTTGTGTTTTGGCAAGCATTTCTGCTTTTTTTGCTTGATAAGTTGCAATTTGGTATTCGGTTTCGTTTGGATTGTAGTTTGGTGTATTTTGTAACAATGCTATTAATAAATCCATATTATTTGTGCGTTGGTCATAACTCATTTGTGATGTTGAGTAATTGGTTTGCGCTTCGTCTGAATTTGTTGATGTTGTTGGTGCTGATTTTCTAACGCCTTTCAGTTTACGGACGATTGTCATAAAATCTTCTAATTGTACTTGTGTAACACCTGCGGTTGCTTTGTATGCTTTACGAAGTTTTGTTAATTCACTGTTTAATGGTTTGAAAATAATTTCTCTTTTATCTACAGCAACCGAATAGGGTGCAACCAAACTATTAACACTTTCTTGTTGATTAAAAGCCGATGTATAAATGTTTTGCAAATTGCTTAAAAGTAATTTTGGGTTACTTGGATTGTAAATTGCACCAACTGCAATTATTTTGGTGTTAAGCAAATTTAGGTTTGCAATGTTTTTTGCGTGTCCTACTTCTGATGTTGATGCCATAATTTAAAATGTTTATATTTTTCGTAAAGAAAATATTTTTTTGATTTTGTAAAAAAGAAAAATGCGGTTTAAAATTTAGTTTAAACCGCATTAATTTTAATTATTGAAATAAAACTGGTTTTGTTGACTTTGGTATTTTAACAAAATGATACGGTCTTGTAGGCATTTGTGTCGCATCACCACTACCAGTATATGAAACTTGAACAATTATATTTAAATTATTTTCAGTTACAGTATTTATTAAAGCATCATACCCTCCTGTAGTTCTTTGGCTATCGAAAACCAAAACTATCATTTCGGTACTAAAATTCACATTATTAGCTTCTGCTAAAGTTAAACCACCTGTCCAATAATTATTTCTAAAATTATCCCAAGCAGTTTGAGTATCGATTACTTCACCATGTTGAGCTAAATTATAATTGCTATTAAAAACAGCTCCTTTACTAATCAAAACTGGTGTAATTGAAGTCGTAACATTTGATGTAGATTCATCATTACTATTGCTACAACTCATTGTTAAGAAAAAAACGAATAATAAAATTAAATTTTTCATGATTTTAAATATTTAAATTAATAATATAAGCAGTGGGCTTCGCCCACTGCTTTCTTTTTTATTGTTTGATTAAAGTTTTTGCATCTATAATTTGACCGTTACAAACTAATGCAACCGTATAAAAACCAGTTGGATAATTTGAAATATTTATATTCGTTTCGATGCTATTGATATCTAAAATATAGTTATTAGATGTGCCAGTAGTACCATAACCTCCAATTATCATTAAATAGGCTGATCCAACTTCGTTAAGTTTATAACCAATTGTAACATTATTTGTTGCAGGGTTTGGAGCAATTGTGTTTAAAACACTTGGTTTTAAATTAACTTCAATTTCTCTATAATCTTTAAAACCATCTGCTGTTGCAATTACTTCTAATTTATATTTTGTAGCAACTTGTGTAGCAATAGTAATATCTTTGCCTGTATAAACTAGATTACCTTCGGCATCGTACCAGTTATAAATTGCAGGCTCGTTAATATCCTCGGCACTTATAGTTATTGCTTGGTTTAAATCTACTTCTTTATCAGGTGCATCTGCTTCAAATATTGGTCTTGGGTTTTTGTTAATGATGAATGTTTCGCCACCAATTATTAGTCCAGTTTCTGCATCTTTTTGAATAACATGATAAACATAGTTTGATTTATTTGTTAATTCTTTTGTTAAGAAACTAAAATCTAATCGTAAAGTTCCAATTTCATTGGCATTAAAAGAAATATTATCAACAATTACATTATTTCCTTTTACAATTTTTCTTTTCTCTTCTATTGTCGGTTCAAGTAATTGGGCTTCTTTACCTCCTCTTTCCCAAGCATTGTAAAGAACATCGTCCATTTTAATTCCTACTTCTGCTTCTTGATATATTGGTTTTCCTGTTTCTAAATCGGCAACTACCAGTTCTAAAAAGAATGCTTTTGGATGGTCAAATGGGTTTCCTATGGCAACAACTCCACCAGGATTTACTATATTGTTTGGTAGCACATCTACAACAGTTACATTTTTCCAAGCAATGTTATTGTTGTTACGAACATTTGCGTTTAAGTCCCATGTTTCAGGAAATGTCATTGGGTCTGTTGATGCTTCAATTCTTGCTAACAAACAGAAATGCCATTGATCGCCATCGCTTCCATAATTTACAGGGTTTGGAACTTGCCAAGGAAAAGTTAATATTGTTTCTCCACCTGCTGGAATTACTGGAATAGTTAATGTCCCTACAGGATTACCCATACTTGCACCTGTTGTTGGATGGTTTATACCCCCCATCCAAGGATTTGGATATCCTAATGCAGTTGATGCTTTAGCCCAATAGAGTTTTAATTGTTCATTACCAGTTGAGGTAACGCAACTTTTATTGATTACTCTTACTTTTATATAATTAGGGTTTCCGTTTGCTGAATAGTCAGGATTTTCATGAACCAATCCACTATCATTATTATTTCTTACCCAAATGTTATCACTAGTCCACATATATTGTGTTACAGTATTTGGTTCTACTCCTGTATCGTCTTGGCTGTCTTTTACCATTAAATTTAAATCAGCAGACCCCATACTTAAAGCCATTTGAACTGCTGCAAAAGCATTAACTAATCCATAACCCATTTCGTTATTCCATGTACCATTTGGACGACCTGCTGTTGTTGTGTATGAATATCCTCCAACTTTCTGAGATGTTTGTTCGATTATATTTCTTACCTGTTGACCTGTTAAACAAGGATTTGCAGAAAGGACTAGTGCACAGACACCTGCTACAACTGGGCAGGCAGATGAGGTGCCGTTAAATTCTTGAGTGTAATCGGTGGTAGTGTACCCATTAGTTCCTTGTCTGTCAGTTGTAGCCATTTTTACACCTGGTGCAACTACATCCAATTGTGTACCATAGCAACTGCCCCAACCCTCACCATCACAAGAACTTGGGTTTTTTCTTTGTCCACACGGTGACATAGCTCCAACTACTATAACATCGGGAATAGCACTACCTGGATACCTTATGTTTGTATTGTTTTCATTTCCAGCCGCAAATACAACAAGACAACCTTTGCCATTTCTTCCAGTGTTTATAGCCAATGAAATTGCATCTGTTATAATATTTGATGGAGCATATCCTCCCCAGGAGTTGCTGATAATATCTACATTGTTAGTTCTTGCCCAGTTAAAACCACTGGCTAATTGTAGTGGAGTATCTGAAAATTGAAGGTTTATACTTATTGATATTAATTTTGTATTAGGTGCAACTCCGCTAACACCAATATTATTATTTTGTAAAGCACCAATAATACCTGCACACGGAGTACCATGACTACCTCTAACTTGAGAAGGAGAAGTACCGTTAGTTGCATCAAATCCTGTTCCAAAGACATTTCCTAATAAATCAGGATGATTCATTTCAAATCCATGGTCGAAAACAGCAGTTTTAACATTCGTACCAGTAGCTAATGCCCACGCTTGTTCTGCTTTGACATCAATACCAGCAAATGTTGCACCATACTGACCAGTATTTTTTATACCCCATTGATTGTTAAAAAAAGGATCGTTTGACGCTTGTAAATCATGATATACAAATTCTGGTTCAGATGTTTCAAACAAACCTGTTTCATGAAATTGATTTGCATATTCAAGTGAATTTTTAGGATTAGTCTTTGCACACTTCAATATATACCATTTTGGCATATATGGGTCTTGTCCAATAATTACTGAATTATTTTGTTGTGCATAATTGGTAAGTAAGCTTAAATCAGTTACTGATTTAAGCTTAACATAAAAATAATTGCTTAAGCCAAGTCTTTTTCCACTTAATGTTTTAAAACAAGGAGAGACTTTAATTATATTCGTGTTATTATTTAAAGTATTTATAAAACCAAAATAATTAGTTAAATTGTCTTTTATTTGATTTTTTACTTGAATTTCAGAATAATAATTTTTTATTAAATTGTTATCCGTTGGATTTGCATATTTACTTTCCTTGTTTTCGATTGTACTTGATTTTGATAAGTAGCTTTCAGAATAATTACTTAAAAAATCTCCTTGTGAAGTTGAATTTATTCCTAAATACTCTCTGTCTAAATTAATGAATACTTTCTGATTGTTGTAATAGTAATAGTGCGTTTGTGCTTGCATTGATAAAAAGCAAAACAAAAAGCTGAAAATTATGAAGTTTAATTTATTTTTCATGATTTAAATTTATATATTCATAAAATTAGTTAAATAATTTGTGATAAGTTTGAAATAATTTGAAATAATGATGGAGGATGAATAGATTTTCTGTTCATTTTTAAAACTTTTCTTCTTAAAATTGATTTTTTCATATAGTTTAAGTTTTAACGTTATGATTGCGTTTCGTGTAGCGAAAGGTGTCAGTTAACGTCTCGTGGCTTGGCGTCAGTTGGGGATTTGGTTAGCCAAATGTATTGATTTAAAACCAACTTTCAAGTACAAAACCAACTTTAAAGTTAGCCTAAAACCCCACCCGAGCCTGCAAGAGCGAACAGACGAAGTAATTGCGCCAAGCATCTATGTAAAAGCAGTAAATTTGAGCTTCAAAAAAATCTTTATTTACTAACTGCAGTACAGTTTATAAGCTGTCTGCCTAATTTTTATAACA